>JBDNIR010000256.1:0-6872 GCA_041688195.1 Marinobacter sp. | reverse complement strand
TCTGTTTCGCGATACGCCATGCCGACTCCCGTTAAATAAGTGAATCATTATTCATTAATTGTGTCAATTTAGTTGAGCAAGTCATCTAAGCCTAATTTGGCGGCCTAAAGGCCTCACAGCCTGCATTGTTACAAAAAATTACAAGATAAATGTTGGTCACAAATAGCGCTGGTACGGAAACCGGATTATAAAGACGACAAGGCGAGGATGCTCGATCATTCATCGCCGAAACAGAGCCGGCCGTCTCCATAGACGGAATGTGCTCGTAGCATTGTCTTCGCTGATGGGGGGTAAAACCATGAGTGAATTCGACGAAAGCAATCTGGAAAGTTCCACTAACTGGATGTCCGATGGGGACGATACTCACTCTATTGCCGGTCGTGCCCGTGTCAGGGCTCAGTTGGCAGCAGATATTGAATCGTTTCTGAGCCAGGGCGGAAAAATAGAGGAAATCGATACCCTATTCCGTTCAGACACGCCCCGAAAAGTGGATATCGGTTTCAACAACCGTTCGGTCTAGTCTGTTCCTGTTCGGCCCTGATAGCCTATTCTTTAATATCATTTACACCGTGGGAGCACGATGCGACCTTCCTTGCGCCACACATTGCTGTCTTTGGGATTTCTTGCATTAGCCGTAGCCATCGGGCTGGTGTGGATGAGTCCTATGCCGGGCGGTCAGGATATCAAGAACCCCGCTCGGGATAAGCCTTCATCAGGAGGCAGGGTTCTGGATTTGACCAGGGGAGCCCCTCAGCCAGCAGACCTGGTATTTGGTGCATCAACACCACCCGTGCCCTCTGAACTGCCCAACTCACTCCAAGGCACGAATGTGCCTGGGGGATGGCAACAGGTGGACAACGAAGGCAACCTTGTGTCCACCGCCGGACTCCGGGCGTTGTTTGAGTACTTCTTGTCCGCTCTGGGCGAAGAATCTCTCGAGCAGTTGGTGGCGCGTATCCAGCAAAGTCTGGCATCCCTGCCGCACCCGGCACGGGACCAGGCCCGTCAGACCCTGGCGTCTTATCTCGAATACAAGCTGGCGGTCAGCCGGCTGGAAGACAGCTACGGCGGATCCGATTACACCTTGACCCTTGACGCGATGGCGCTGCGCATGGACGACGTTCAGCAGCTGAGGAGACGCTATCTCGACAGCGCCACGGCTGAAGCTTTCTTCTGGGCCGATGAAACCATTGACGAGTTTCAGTTGCAGCGCATGGCGATCAGTCAGAATGATGAGTTAACCCCCGACGAGAAAGCCAGCCGTATTGAGAAGGCCGAGCAGGGGCTTCCGGAACCGATGCGACAAGCGAGGCAGCAGTCCCGTCGTTTTGAGGCCTATCAGCAGGCTCAGGGAGAGCTGGCTGATGACCCGGCGGCGCTTCACCGATACCGGGAAAAAATGTTCGGCACCGAAGCTACCGAAAAACTTGCCAGGGTCGATGACGAACAGCAGGATTGGCAGCGCCGCTGGTCGGCTTACCGGATAGAGGTCGAGCGGGTCGAAAAAGCTGGACTGGCAGCTCTCGAGCGTGAGGCCGAAATTGAGCGCTTGCGCGAGCGGTATTTTGAAGGCCCCGAACAGGCCCGGGCGGAGGCTCTGGATTCACTACAGTAAAGGCCGGGAGGCAGCCGTCGCCTGACGCAGTGCCTTATAGCCGTGTATGATGAAGACAGCGTCGGCAACCCCGTGTCTCTGGGCGTACCGTAAGCAACGTCAACGTGCTCCGGTGCTGACCCGAAATTGTCATCTGCGATTGTCATGATGATGTCATGAAAGTTTTCATTGGCATGTTGGCCAACCGCAGGGCTGTCGATAACATACTGCTGACCCTTGCGTCCGATGAGGGGGGCCAGTTGTAGGATGTTTATAACCTGACAGGAGATTTCTTAATGTTTTCAGCGCTTAACCGTACCTTTCCCGCCAGTCGGCTACGTCGGAATCGAGCGGATGACTTTTCACGACGAATGGTGCGCGAAAACCGCTTGTCGGTGGATAACCTTATCTACCCGGTGTTTGTGCTGGAAGGGCAGAACGAGCGTGAAGCTGTCGCGTCCATGCCAGGTGTGGAGCGATTGAGCATTGATTTGTTGGTGGAACAGGCCGCTGAGTGGGTCGCCCTGGGTATTCCGGCCGTAGCGCTGTTTCCGGTAGTGCCGGTAGCAGATAAGAACCTGTCAGGCTCTGGTGCCTGGGACTCTAAAGGCCTGGCCCAACGTGCAACCCGTGCACTCAAGCAGCAATTTCCCGAGTTGGGTGTCATTACTGATGTGGCCCTGGACCCTTTTACTACCCACGGCCAGGACGGCATTATCGACAACGATGGCTACGTTCTTAATGACGTCACCGTAGAGGCGCTGGTTAACCAGGCGATCTCCCACGCTGATGCGGGTGCTGATGTAGTCGCACCCTCGGACATGATGGATGGGCGGGTCAGGGCGATCCGGGAAGCGCTGGAAGCCAAGGGCCACGTTAATACCCGCATTTTATCCTATGCTGCCAAATATGCGTCCAGTTATTACGGTCCGTTCCGGGATGCGGTGGGCTCGGCGGGCAATCTCGGCAAAAGCAACAAAGCCAGTTATCAGATGGACCCGGCCAACAGCGATGAAGCGTTGCATGAAGTGGCAATGGACCTGGCTGAAGGTGCCGACATGGTGATGGTAAAGCCGGGTATGCCCTATCTTGATATTGTTTATCGGGTAAAAACTGAACTGAAAGTGCCTACCTTTGTCTACCAGGTCAGCGGTGAGTACGCCATGCACATGGCGGCCGCGGAGAACGGCTGGCTGGATGGCGAGGCTGTCATGATGGAAAGCCTGATGGCCATGCGCCGCGCAGGTGCTGACGCCATTCTCACCTATTTCGCGGTGCGCGCGGCGCGGCTCCTCAAACAACGCTGACACAGCAAGGACTTACGAGTGATGAGCACGGACTCTGCCAAAATACTGAAATCCGCAAACGATCTGACCAAAACCGGTTCAGAACCTGTGCCTGGCATTCCGGAGATTCTTCCGCCGCTCGACCCTGCCGCCAGCGAGCATTACTTCAACCGCGAGCTGAGTCATATCCAGTTCCATTACCGGGTCCTGCAACAGGCTCTGGATGACAACCATCCACTGATCAATCGGCTGATTTTCTGCTGCATTTTCAGTAGCAATATGGATGAATTTTTTGAAATCCGGGTGGCGGGTCTGCGCCAACAAATGAAATATGGCCGTGAAAGTGTCGGTCCGGATGGCATGCTGCCTGAGCAATTACTGAATGAAATCAGTCGGGTGGCGCACGATTATATCCACCAGCAATACGATATCCTGAATAATATCCTGATTCCGACCATGGAGCGGGAGAACATTCACTTCGTGCGCCGTCGTGACTGGACGCCGGAGCAAATAGAGTGGGTGCAGCGGTACTTTGAGGACGAAATTCTGCCGGTGGTGAGCCCCATTGGTCTTGACCCCTCGCACCCCTTCCCGAGGTTGGTCAACAAGAGCCTTAACTTTATCGTAGAGCTGGACGGCAAAGATGCGTTCGGTCGGGAAACCGGCATGGCCATCGTGCCGGCGCCGCGTTCTTTACCCCGGCTGGTCAGATTGCCTGACAATGTCTGTAATGGCGGCGACAACCTGGTGTTCCTGTCATCGATGATCCACGCCCACACGGACGAGCTGTTCCCCGGTATGGAAATCAAGGGCTGCTATCAGTTCCGGCTGACCCGGAATGCCGACCTTGAGCTTGAGGACGATCTTGAGGACCTGGCTTCGGCCCTGCGCGGCGAATTACTGAGCCGGCGCTTTGGCGACGGCGTGCGGCTCGAAGTCGCGGATAACTGTCCTGAAGAGTTGATCCAGTTCCTGTTGCGGGAGTTTGGTCTTACCGAGCGTGATCTCTATAAAGTCCATGGGCCGGTGAACCTGAACCGGCTGATGGCCGTGGTGGGCCTGGTTGATCGCCCTGATCTCAGCTACCCCGGCTATTCGGCTTCTGTGCCCAAACTGATCCGTAATAAAGAACTGATTTTTGACGCTATCCGTCAACAACCGGTGTTGTTGTTGCACCCCTATGAAAGCTTCACGCCGGTTATCGACTTTCTCCGGCAGGCAGCCAAAGACCCCCAGGTTCTGGCCATCCGCCAGACGCTCTATCGCACCGGTGCCGACTCCGAAATCGTTGAGGCGCTGGTGGATGCGGCCCGCCGTGGCAAAGAAGTCACCGCCGTTATCGAGCTCCAGGCCCGGTTTGATGAGGCGGAGAACCTTGAGCTGGCGAGCCGCCTGCAAGAGGCCGGGGTGATCGTGGTTTACGGAGTTGTGGGTTATAAAACTCACGCCAAAATGATCCTGATCGTGCGCCGCGAGAAAGGTAAACTCAAACGCTACGTGCATTTAGGTACTGGTAACTATCACGCTGGTAACGCTCGCCTATACACCGACTACAGTTTGCTGTCCTGTGACGACGCCCTGGGCGACGACGTCAATAAGCTGTTTCAGCAGCTGACCGGCATGGGCAAAGCCCTGAAGATCAAGAAACTGTTCCACGCACCCTTTACGCTGCATCGCCGCCTGATTGAGCTGATTGAGCGCGAAGCGAGTCTGGGCGACAAGGGCCATATTATTTTCAAGATCAACGGCCTGACCGATCCGGATGTAATGCAGGCTTTGTACCGCGCCTCCCAGGCTGGTGCACGGATTGATCTGATCATCCGGGGCATTTGCTGTTTGCGACCGGGCATTCCCGGCTTGTCTGAGAATATCCATGTGCGCTCGATTGTCGGTCGCTTTCTTGAGCACACCCGGGTTTACTATTTTGCCAACAACGGCAAAACAGAAGTGTTTTGTTCGAGCGCCGATGTCATGGTAAGAAACCTCGTCAATCGGGTAGAGGTAGCTTTCCCCATAGAGGATCGTGATCTTGCTGCGCGGGTGCGGGAGGATCTCGATGCCTGCCTTCTGGACAATTGCCAGAGCTGGGTGTTACAGCCGGACGGCAGTTACGTTCAGAATCAGCCCGCCCCCGACCAGGAGCGCTTTGCGTCCCAGGCGGTGTTACTGGAACGCCTAACCGGTAAATAACCCGGACCCATGATGCAGCCCCCCGGCGCAGGGCCCGCGCTGGAGATCAAATATTTGGAGCAGAGATTCATGAAAAAATGGCTATGGGCCGTCGGTATGATACTGATGATCCTCATTGCTGCGCCTTGGGGCGTGGGCATGTTGACGGCACAGCAATGGCAGCAGGCGGCTGCGGAAATTAACAGGTCCCAGCCTTACTTTACGGTGGAGACTGAGCGCTACCAGCGTGGCTTTTTTGGCGCCGAGGTGACAGGAACCGTCCGTTTCCGGAATCCTGGTAACCCTGACGAAGCACATCGTTTTGGATATCGCGGTGATATATCCCACGGTATCACTGGCAGTGAGGTCACATTCTATCCGGATCAGGCTACCGCTGATCTGATCGACGAGTTTTTTCCGGATCGCCCACCGACAGTGACCCTGAGCACCAGGCTATGGGGAACGGCAGAAATAACCTATAACGTTCCGGCCATCGACAGGTTGAGCGATGAAACCGGCGAATCCCTGACGGTCGCCGAGAGTTACGGTTGGGCAAAAATTTCGGACGCCGGCAATGAACTGGAGATGGATTTGCGCTGGCCTGGCCTTGTTGCTCGCGGTCTGGAAGCCCGTGTCGTGGTGGATGACGTAAGGGTCGCCCAGACGATGAGTAAGCTCAAAGGCAATGTCTGGACCGGTGAAGGTAACGCTTCCCTGGCGCGGCTGGAGGCGGAGTTTCAGAATCAGCCTCCGATTGTGGTGGAGAACTTCACGCTCCAGAGCGATACCTCGGCGAAAGGAGATGAACGGTTCAGCTCCAAGGTCAGGATGGATATTGCCCGGATTGCCTCCGGCGATGACGAATCCGGTCCCTATGAACTCGACTTCGCAATGGAGAACATGGAGGTGGATGCCTGGAACCGGCTGGTGGATTCCTTCACTGGTTTGAGAAAGCTGAATTCGATTCAGACAACTGGCGTTGCTTCCAGGCAGGCGTTGATTGAACAGCAGATGGATCTGATGATGAACGTCAGCAATGCCGTTAAGGCTTTGGCAGGCGCAGGCATGTCACTGGGTTTACCGGAATTCAGTGTGGCCACCCCCCACGGGAACGTGTCGGGTAATCTGTTATTGCGCCATCCGGAGCTACCTGACGATGAGCGGGCGGCTATGAGCCTCGTGATGCAACGTCTGACCGGGGAGTTATCAATAGTCATTCCGGTCGTCCTAGCGGAGGCGGAGCCTAAACTAATGACCGAACTGCTCCCTCTGATAGAGCAGGGTTTGCTGGTGCGGGACGGCGACACCTTCAAGCTTCAGGCTGAACTGAAAGATCTGGAAGTGGATGTAAACGGCCAGATCATTCCTTTACCTCCGATGATTTAAAGGTGTCAGCAGGCCCATGCTTAGGGGCCTGTCAGTTGGTGATAGCGCTTCATTAACAGGACTTCGGTTTCGACGTGTTTGGGGTCAACCGGAATGCAATCGACCGGGCAAACCTGCTGGCATTGGGGTTCATTGTAGTGTCCGACGCATTCCGTACATTTGCTCGGATCAATCACGTAAATTTCTTCACCGGCGGAAATGGCCTCGTTAGGGCATTCCGGTTCACAGACGTCGCAGTTGATGCATTCGTCAGTAATGATCAGAGCCATTCGGATTACCTCGTAGAACATTGATTCTTGACATCCTCCCCGCCCTAAAGGATGGGGATTCCTACGGCGCTCAAGCGATTTTTGCTTGAGTCGCTTCGGCGGGTTCCTGTTGCTGACGGCATGACTGCACCGTTCACTTCGCAGGCTAACCGGGCATGACCTGCCCTT
>JBDNIR010000001.1:0-3317 GCA_041688195.1 Marinobacter sp. | reverse complement strand
GTTTGCGGCGAGCGTAAATCAGGCCGGGTATGGCGAACAGGGCAGCGAACAAAACCAGCCACACAAGGGCGGTAGAGGAGCTTAACATCGGTTGTCTTCCTTGCCGTGGCAGGCGGCGGTAGCGAAATCGCCAAAGATGGCGTACCACCGGGACAGCCGCGAAAAAGGAAGGTGCACACGGGCACGCGCAGAGCAGGCGTCTCCTTCCCTTCGCCGGCATTACCCGGATCAGGTTCGAAGGGTTACCGCACAAAATGCGGAGTCTCAGCCATCACAATGGCGCCCCCAGGAATGGCAACAGAGTAGGAAGTCTGTTCGTACTTGTCAATTGCAGGTATCTGGACCTACATTTCTGCGCATCCGTTGTGCTATGGTTTTGGCTCGACACGGGGTGTCCTGCTTTGCAGGGCTGAGAGAACACCCGTTGAACCTGATCCAGTTCACACTGGCGAAGGGATGTCAGCCGCAGGCGCCGACGAGATACAGCGCCGCATCTGTCACTTCATACCTTCGCCTCAGCCTTGAGGTGTCTATGCAACAATCTTTCCGTCTTGATCAACAACTGGTGCTGGTAACTGGCGCTGCCCGCGGTTTGGGCGAGCATCTGGTGCGTGCGTTCCTGCGCGAAGGCGCCAACGTTGTTATTAACTACCGCAACAGCGCCCAAGCGGCGCACAAGCTGGCCGGCGAAGCACCGGAGCGCGCGCTGGCGGTTCAGGCCGATGTGACCGACCGCGCGGCGGTACAGGCGATGTTTGCCCAGGCCCGCGAGCATTTTGGGTCACCGGTGACCACGGTCATCAACAACGCCCTGCCGGATTTTTCATTCAACGGCGATGCCCGCCCGAACGCGGACCAACTGAGCTGGGAAAATCTGAACCAGCAGTTTGCCGGCGTAGTGGGTGGTGCGTTGAATACCACCCAGGCGGCGCTGGACGGCATGCGCAAAGCGGGTTTTGGCCGCATTGTGAATGTGGGGACTAACCTGTTCCAGAACCCGGTGGTGCCGTATCACGATTACACCGCAGGCAAAGCGGCCCTGCTGTCGCTCACCCGCACCCTGTCGCAGGATCTGGGGCCAGACAACATCACCGTGAATATGGTCTCCGGCGGCCTGCTGCGCACCACCGATGCCTCTGCCGCCACGCCTGAAGCGGTGTTTGATTTTATCGCCGCCAGCACACCGCTGCGCCGGGTGACCACGCCGGCGGAATTTGCCGACGCCACGCTGTTTTTTGCGTCGCCCTGGGCGCGTTCGGTGACCGGGCAGAATCTGGTCGTCGATGGCGGATTGGTGAAAAACTGATGTCTGCCTCACCTTCAAATCAGCGCATGATGCACATCAATCTGTTCCTGATGGGTTGCGGCCACCATCGGGCCGCCTGGCGCCACCCGCAGTCGGCGGTGGAGCAGTTGGGCGATATTCGCTATTACGAGCGCTTGGCGCAAACCGCCGAACGTGGCAAGCTTGATGCGGTGTTCTTTGCCGATAGCAACTCGGCGGGCAATGTGTCCGATGGCAGTTGGTGGTTTCTGGAGCCGCTGACTGCGATCGCGGCCATGAGCCGCGCCACAGAAAACATCGGTTTTATCAGCACCGTTTCCAGCACCTTTTACACCCCGTTTCACGCCGCACGTCTAGTCGCGTCGTTGGATCATATCTCCGGTGGCCGCATCGGCTGGAATGTGGTCACCTCGATGTTTGATGTGGAAGCCCGTAACCACGGTTACGAAATCATGCCAGGCCACGCCGAGCGCTATCGCCGCGCCGATGAGTTTGTGCAGGCGGTACTGGGATTGTGGGATTCCTGGGCCGATGACGCCCTGACGTTTGATCGCCAGGGCCATTACGCCGACCCGGCCAAGGTGCAGCCCATTAACCATCGGGGTGAGTTTTTCCGGGTGGACGGACCGCTGAACGTGCCCCGTCCGGTGCAGGGGCATCCGGTGCTTTTTCAGGCCGGCTCCTCGGAGCAAGGACGCGAGCTGGCGGCCAGATGCGCCGAGGCGGTTTATGCGGTGGCTTACGATTTGCCGGCGGCGCAAAGCTACTATCGCGATATCAAGCGCCGGGTAAAAGCGGCCGGTCGCGATGTCACGGTGCCAATCATGCCAGGTTTGGTCACCTATGTGGCGCCCACCGAAGCAGAGGCGTTGGCGAAGCAGCGTGAGCTGGACGAGTTGCTGCCCGCAGATGCATCTTTGCGCCAGTTGGCGCTGTTTATTGGACAGGACTGTTCAGGCTGGGATCTGGACGCGCCGGTGCCAACGTTGCCGCCGCTGGAAGAGTTCAGCGGGCCGCAGGGGCGCTACAGCACCATCTTGCGCATTATTGAAACCGAACAACCCACCCTACGCCAGTTACTGGGCCGGCTGGCGGCGGGCGGAGGCCATTGCACCATGGTGGGCACGCCGGAGCAGATCGCCGACAAAATGGAGCACTGGTTCCACAACGAGGGCGCCGACGGTTTCAACCTGATGCCGCCGTCGCTGCCCGCCGGTATCGAGGACTTTATCGAACAGCTGGTGCCGGAACTGCAGCGTCGTGGTTTATTCCGCACCGAATATCAGGGCAGTACTCTGCGCGACCACTTAGAATTGGCGCGTCCTGACAAGTCCTGAACAATGTGACTACCGCTGTAACGAAAAAGCCGCATCCTTAGATGCGGCTTTTTTATTTCCTTCGGCATGGCTCAAGCGCTGCTGGCACTCATTATGTTCGCCATGGGGCTGACGCTTTCGCGCGATGATTTTCTCGGGATTATTCGCGCACCGCTGCCGGTTGCCGTGGGCTTAGTCTTACAGTTTACGGTGATGCCGCTGGCGGCGTTGCTGGTTTCATGGAGCGCGCGCAGACTTCCCTGAGCATGACGGTTAAACAGACTGCGCCGCGCCATAGCGCCGTATTACATGATGTAAGCGACCTCCGACACCGACCGTCGAACGGAACCTCCCGGCAGGTGGCATCGACGCTATCGATCTAGAGGGCCGGGGTCAGATGCTCTCAAGCTTGAATTTCTTTTTGCAACTTTGCACTCCGGAAAATCAGCACTATACTTCTACTGTCAATTTCCTTGGCAACTGGCTTGATACCAAATCTAACCGGCTATAAAAATAACCCCAGAGATTCAGATGTTTAATCATACCCTTACTCGATCCACCTCTCTTTTTGCCTCCACTGTTGCTGTCTTTTTATTTGCAAGTAGCACTTTCGCAGCCACCGAAATCAAACTCGGATGGACTAC
Source organism: Marinobacter sp. (assembly GCA_041688195.1). Taxonomy (GTDB): domain Bacteria; phylum Pseudomonadota; class Gammaproteobacteria; order Pseudomonadales; family Oleiphilaceae; genus Marinobacter. The sequence continues at coordinate 72 of JBDNIR010000001.1, read as the reverse complement.
CTCCGATAGTGAGGTAGACCCTTACGCCATCGCCGCGCGCTACTTTGCGGAAGAACTCGAAAACGCAGCGCC
>JBDNIR010000255.1:0-2280 GCA_041688195.1 Marinobacter sp. | reverse complement strand
GACATCAATGAGTTCCGGAAACAGTCGCGCTTTCTCTGACATTTTCACGTGCAGATCGCGTAGAAAACGCTGCATGTAAATTCTACGACTGGGGCGCGCCAGCATATCGGCGCTACCGGCCAGATCGCAGGGCACCGAAAAAGCGACCGCACCGCGAATCCTCGGATCCAGATCGCGTCCCTGCTGTCCGAGATAAAGCAAGCTCAGGTTGCCTCCCATGCTGAAACCCGATAATGCCAGAGATTGGTAGTCCTGCTTTAGCCCGTGATTGATAACGCGGCCAAGATCCTCAGTAGCGCCGCTATGATAAAACCGGGGCTGCCGATTCATCACTCCCCCGCAGGACCGGAAATTCCAGGCCAACACATCCCAGCCTGTTCTCAGCAATGCCCTGGCGAGACCCCGAATGTAGGGCCGACGGCTATGGCCTTCAAGTCCATGACAAAGGACGGCAAGCCGCCTACTGCCCTGGCGATACCAGTCAAGATGAAGCTCGTCGTCATCGGCAGTCCTGATAATCTCTGGCTCTGGCGCGACCAGCGTTACCCGACGAAACAGCGAGGGCCAAACCGACTGCACATGACCGCTGCGGAGCCACCGGGGCGGGCGGTAGGTCTGCGCGCGGGCGCCAATACCGACAGGAACGGGGTGCGGTTCAGAGGTAAATCGGCTCATTTCTGGCAACAGCCACGTTGTGAAGTCAAACAGCCTGAGGTCGTAAAAATCATCACACTGATCACTCTTTAATCATTTATTTCAGGGTCTTGACCGCCGTCACCAAAGCACTTACTATGCGCATCAAATGCACCGCTGTTCCCTGATAGCTCAGTTGGTAGAGCAACGGACTGTTAATCCGTTTGTCGCTGGTTCGAGCCCAGCTCGGGGAGCCATTTATTCTGAAAAGCCGCTGCGTCTGTCCAGGTCAGCGGCTTTTTTATGGCTCAGTTCACTGATTCCCGCTGCATGAAGGCCACCAATACCCGATACAGTGTATGGCCATCTTCACAGCCCACCATCTCGCGAATCGAATGCATCCCCAGCTGAGGCACCCCAATGTCCAGCGTGGTCACGCCAAGATTAGCTGCCGTGATAGGACCGATGGTACTGCCACACCCCATATCGCTGCGTACCACAAATGTCTGGCTCGGCAGGCCAAGCTGCTCGCTGATATGGCGATAGAGCGACGCGGACCGGCTGTTGGTAGCATAGCGCTGGTTGTGGTTTACCTTGATGACCGGTCCGGCATTCAGCAATGGGCCGTGATTTTCATCATGCTTGTCGGCGAAGTTCGGATGCACCCCGTGGGCATTGTCGGCCGAAATCATCATTGAGCGTGCAATCGCCCGACCGCGTTTTTCAGCGCCACACCAACGATCCAGTACCGACGACAGAAAAGGCCCCTGGGCGCCCTCTGCCGACATGCTGCCGACCTCCTCGTGATCATTGCAGACAAGCAACGCCGGCTGCGTACCGGAAGTGTCCAGAAGAGCCTGCAAACCAATATAGCAACTGAGCAGGTTATCCAGCCGCGCAGAGGCAATAAACTCATCTTTAAGGCCCACATAGGCTGGTTTCTGAGCATCGTACAGACTCAACTCGTAGCCCAGCACGTGTCGGATATCCAGATCACGATCCTCAGCTTTCATTTGCTCCAGGAGCAGGTCCTGAAAGCGAGTGGTGTCGTCTTCTGGTACCTGCATGATGACCGGCGGTAAATCCGTTTGTGCATTCACTGAGTGATTGCTGTTGGCTTCCCGATTCAGATGAATAGCAAGGCTGGGGATAAACGCTACTGCTTTATGAAAGTCCACCAGGGCATCTTTAACTGCGCCCAGGCCATCTTCATAGGTAACCCGACCGGCAATTGAGAGATCGCGATCAAACCACGGATTCAGCAATACCCCACCGTAAACTTCGACACCCAGCTGGTAGAAACCCTTGCGCCGAATTTCCGGATTGGGCTTGATTTTCAGACAAGGGCTATCCGTATGGGCGCCCACCATCCTGATGCCGGTCTCAAGCGGATCCGTTTCACCGGTCCGGAACGCCACCAGAGATGAGCCGTTGCGGACAGCATAGTAGCCCCGGCCGCTGGCAAGCGACCACTCATCGCGTTCGGCAAGTTCAGTAAACCCGGCCTGGTCCAGAATGGCGGTCATCTGGCGGACAGCATGCCAGGGGGTTGGGGAGTCGGTCAGAAAATCAAGCAGGCCCTGATTGAATTGCGTGTGTTCCATAGTGCCCTTGCTGGTCAGTCTGATAATAATGACGACAGTATGG
>JBDNIR010000254.1:0-3546 GCA_041688195.1 Marinobacter sp. | reverse complement strand
CGCCATGATCATCTATGGCTCCTTCACCAATCTCTCGGTCGCCAAACTGTTCATGGCGGGGCTGCTGCCGGGCATTACGCTGGCGCTGCTGTTCATGCTCTATGTCGGTGTCCGCGCAATCATTAACCCGGCGCTGGCACCTAGTGGTGGTGACTCGGGTGAAACCGAAGGGGGCGATCAGGGCATTCTCGCCACACTCAATGATCTGTTGCCGTTCGCGGTGCTGATCGGTCTGGTACTGGGTTCGCTCTACTTCGGGTATGCCACACCTACCGAATCGGCGGCGTTGGGGTGTGTACTGAGTGCGCTCATCGCGTGGACCTGGGGCAACATGAATCGAGAGATTCTGAGCCGTGTCTTTCGGCGCACGATCAGCGTCAGCGCATCCATCCTGGCGATCGTGTTCGCCGCGTACATCTTTTCCTACAGCGTCAGCCTGTCCGGCCTGGGTAGTGACGTGGCGACGTGGCTTGGCGGGCTGGAACTGAGCCGGCTCGAGTTTATTATCCTGCTGTTCGTGTTCTACACGCTGCTCGGTTGTCTGGTCGACAGCATCAGCATGATCGTGATGACGATTCCGGTGCTGTATCCGGTGCTCGGCGTGTACGGCTTCGACGGCATCTGGTTCGGCGTGATTCTGGTGCTGCTGATAGAACTCGGACAGATCACGCCGCCGATGGGCCTCAATCTGTTCGTCATCCAGGGCGTCTGGAACGGGCGTCTCGGTGAGATCGTGCGTGGTGTCCTACCGTTCTACGGCCTGATCATCCTGATGATTCTGATCGTGACCCTGGTGCCCAGCCTTGCTTTGTGGCTACCGTCACACATGACCGTACGCTGATAGTTCTGATCGTAGAGGAGCGTGAGCCAATGTTTGCCCCACCCAAAATCATCAAGACCCGTGTCTTTGCCCGCCTGCCCGATCGCTTGCGCAATACCGGCCAGCGGACCCGCTGGGGCGACGCGCAACGGCCCGGCCATGCATTCGACAGTTTTCTGGAAGGCCCGTCCTTCGACCGGGACGGCAATCTGTACGTGGTCGACATTCCTTACGGCCGAGTGTTCAGAGTATCGCCAGACGGCGAGTTCGAACTGGTCACGGAGTACGACGGTGAGCCGAATGGCCTGAAGATCCATGCGGACGGGCGCATATTCCTTGCCGATTACCGCAACGGGGTCATGCAGCTCGACCCGGTTTCCGGCGAGGTGACGCCGATTCTCGAGCGTCGATACGCCGAGCGTTTCAAGGGGGTGAACGATCTCGTCTTCGCCAGCAACGGCGACATGTACTTCACCGACCAGGGACAGACCGGGTTGCAGGACCCGACCGGCCGCGTCTATCGCCTGCGCGCGGATGGCCGGCTGGAACTGTTGCTGAACAACGTGCCGAGCCCCAACGGAATTGTTCTGGACTCGGCCGAAAAGATACTGTACGTGGCTGTGACCCGTGGCAATTGTGTCTGGCGCGTGCCATTGCAACCGGATGGTGGTACATCGAAGGTGGGTCTTTTCATTCAACTGTCTGGTGGCTGGGGCGGTCCCGACGGCTTGGCCATCGATGGCGAGGGCGGCCTGTTGATCGCCCATGCCGGCTTCGGCTCCGTATGGCATTTCAGCCCGATTGGCGAGCCGCTGCACCGGATCGTGAGCGAGGTTGGCGTGGCGACAACGAATATGGCCTTCGGCGGCACAGGCAATCGCCAGCTCTACATCACCGAGTCCGAGAGCGGTTCCATATTGGTTGCGGCATTGCCGGTCGCCGGCCAGCCGATGTACTCACATCAGCCGCCGGCTGCTGGACCCGGACCGGGAAAAGGAATTCGGCCGCCGTCTCGATGACATCCTGTCGTGGGTGGGACAAGCGTGATTTCACGACTGACGAGAGGTCGTCCGTCTTTCAGGCACATTCGCTCCGAGTTCATTTCCTCGACCCTATTCACTCCCAGCAAAGCCATATTCCGCTCGATTTCTGCTGAGAGCAATTTCGCCGCATGGCTGACCCCCATCTCGCCGGCATAAGCAGCCGCATAATTGAAGGGGCGACCGACAAACACAAATTTGGCTCCCAGACCCAGCGCTTTGAGCACATCGGTGCCGCGCCGAAACCCGCTGTCGATCATGACCGGCAGGCTCACAGCGTTTACTATGGCACTCAAAACATTCATTGGTGCGATGGCCCCGTCGAGCTGACGCCCGCCATGATTCGAGACAATAATGCCATCCGCACCTGCCGCTTCCGCCTTGATGGCGTCCTGAGGGTGCAGTATGCCCTTGACGATCAGATTCCCGGGCCAGAGCCTGCGAACCAGGGCCAGCGACTCCCAGTTCAAGTGGCTTCTACCAGAAAAGTCCCGATTGACGTTTTTTGAAATAACCGGGATGCCCCGTGTTGCGTAATTGTTCTCGAAATGCGGTACGCCGAAGTTTATCAGCGTTCTAATAAAGGTGCCAAATAACCACCGTGGCCGCAGCAAACCATCCACAAGCAAACGCAGACTGGGCCTCAGTGGCGACGAGAAACCGCTACGAACATGATTTTCACTATTCGGCGGAACCGGATAATCAACAGTGATTACCAGATTCTTGAATCCCGACTTCTCCACGCGTACAAGCAGCGCTTCGATGCCTTCATCATCACCGGGTAAATACGCCTGGAACCAATCTGTGCCACCTGGCCCGCTGATGTCCTCCATGGGAATCAGCGAGGTGCCACTCATAATCATCGGGATGTTGGCTTTAGACGCCCCCTCAGCCAAAACTTTATCGCCACGATAGGCCGACAAGGCACTGATCCCCATAGGTGCAATGCCAAAGGGCGCATCATAGCGCTTGCCGAAAAGCTCTGTTTGCAATGAAACCTTTGAGACATCAACCAGCGCCCTGGGCAAGAAGCAATAATCATCGAATGCGTGCCGGTTGGCGTGCAGCGTCTTGCCATCTTCTGCGGCGTTGGAGACATAACCGAAGATAGGGCGTGGAAGATGCCCCTTCGCGGCCTTTTCGAAATCATGCAGATTCAGAATCGAGGCCAACCGCCTGCGCTGATCTTTCATCCATCAATCCTTACAATGTTTCTGGAGCATCAATGTCTGGCTTGGTTCAATGTTTAGCGGCCAGAACCTGCTCGTTGACCGCATTCTTTGGTGCTTGTCCCTGTAACGTCAAAATCAGGTTGTCCACAGCCAGCTGGGCCATAGCCACGCGGGTTTCGTTTGTCGCTGAACCAATATGAGGCAAAGCCACAACGTTCGACATGGTCAGCAGCGGTGACTCCACCGATACCGGCTCCTCCTCAAACACATCAAGACCAGCGCCACCAAGTTGACCTTCATTCAGGGCCGCAATCAGAGCCGTTTCATCAACCACTTTACCCCGGGCAATGTTAATCAGGATCGCCGACGGCTTCATCTTCCGAAATTCCTCGGCGCCGATCAGGTGATGCGTTTCGGTCGTTAACGGCACGGTCACGCAGACAAAATCCGACTGAGCCAACAGTTCGTCCATATCACAACGCAGGGCGCCGAGTTCTGTCTCGAGCTCTGGTTT
>JBDNIR010000253.1:0-5511 GCA_041688195.1 Marinobacter sp. | reverse complement strand
CAGGGTAGCGCGGCGATTCAAATTAATACCTGACTAATTTAGTCTGATATTGTACAATCACTCATCAAAAGCCTCATCTAACAACGACCTTCAGAACGTATACAGGTGTCACGATTCGGCCCCTGCTACGCACTGACGGCACAATGTTACCCAGAGCAAGCGGATACGGTCTTTTCGACCTATATCGGCAAAACAGAGGGCCCGCTGGCCCCAATGAGAGAATACGGAGCGACGATCATGGCGAACACCAACAAACAGGTGAACGAGCTGATCAAACGGGAATACGAGCACGGTTTTGTAACAGAAATCGAAGCCGATACGTTTGAGCCTGGCCTCAATGAGGATGTTATCCGGCGCCTGTCAGCCATCAAGAACGAACCTGAATTCATGCTGGAATGGCGGCTGAAGGCCTACCGTCGGTGGCTTGAAATGGATGAGCCAGAATGGGCTCACGTGCACTACCCAAAAGTCGACTACGACAGTATTTCGTACTATTCGGCACCGAAAAAGAAAGAAGACATGCTCCAGAGCCTGGACGAGGTTGATCCGGAGCTCCTGCGCACCTATGAAAAACTGGGCATTCCGCTGCACGAACGCGCAGCCCTGGCAGGTGTTGCAGTTGACGCGGTATTCGACTCCGTTTCGATCGCTACCACCTTTAAAGAGCCGTTGGCCAAAGCCGGGGTGATCTTCTGCTCGATTTCAGAAGCCGTCAAAGAGCACCCGGAGCTGGTGAAAAAGTACCTCGGCTCGGTAGTGCCTGCTGGCGACAACTTCTTTGCCTGCCTTAATGCGGCGACCTTCTCCGACGGTACGTTTGTTTACGTGCCCAAAGGTGTGCGTTGTCCGATGGAGCTGTCCACTTACTTCCGCATCAATGCGGCCAATACCGGCCAGTTTGAGCGCACGCTGATCATCGCTGAAGCGGGCAGCTATGTCAGCTATCTGGAAGGCTGCACCGCGCCCATGCGCGACGAGAATCAGCTGCACGCAGCCGTTGTTGAACTGGTTGCCATGGACGACGCCCAGATCAAGTATTCCACGGTGCAGAACTGGTATCCGGGCGATGAAAACGGCAAGGGCGGCATCTACAACTTTGTCACCAAACGCGGTGCCTGCATCGGGAAAAATTCGAAGATATCCTGGACCCAGGTTGAAACCGGCTCAGCTATTACCTGGAAATATCCCAGCTGTGTGCTGCGGGGTGAGAACAGCGTCGGCGAATTTTACTCAGTCGCGCTGACTAATAATTATCAGCAGGCCGACACCGGCACCAAGATGATTCACCTCGGCAAAAACACCAGCAGCACCATCATTTCCAAGGGTATTTCGGCCGGTCATAGCAGCAACGCTTATCGCGGCCTGGTGAAATTCGGGCCCGGCGCCGAAGGCGCGCGCAACTTCACTCAGTGTGATTCCCTGCTGATTGGCGACAAGAGCGCTGCCCATACGTTTCCGTACATTGAAACCAAAAACAAGGGTGCCATTCTCGAGCACGAAGCGACTACCTCGAAGGTCAGCGACGAGCAGATGTTTCTGTGCCGACAACGTGGCATTGATCCGGAACAGGCTGTGTCGATGATCGTCAACGGCTTCTGCCGGGAAGTATTCAAAGAGCTGCCGATGGAGTTTGCGGTTGAAGCCGGCAAGCTGCTGGAAGTCAGCCTTGAAGGCTCGGTGGGGTAACCGGCCCCGAAGCGCACCTTGAATTCAGACAGATTAAACGAGAGAGAAACCGATTCATGCTGAGCATAAAGAACCTGCACGCCACCGTTGAGGGTGAAGAAATCCTCAAGGGCATCAACCTGGAAATCAAGGCCGGGGAAATTCATGCCATCATGGGGCCGAATGGCTCGGGCAAAAGCACCCTGTCTCAGGTGCTTGCAGGTAATGAAACCTTCACTGTGACACAGGGTGACGTGCTGCTGGACGGCAACAACCTGCTTGAGCTGGCAACCGAAGAAAGGGCGCGGGAAGGCATCTTCCTGGCGTTTCAATACCCGGTGGAAATTCCCGGTGTCAGCAACATGCAGTTTCTGCGCACAGCGGTGAACGCTCAACGCCAGTATCGAGGCGAGCCCGAAATGAATGCCGCCGAGTTTATGAAGCTGGCCAGAGAAACCTCAAAACAGGTCGATCTCGACCCGAGCTTCCTGAAGCGCGGTGTAAATGAAGGCTTCTCCGGTGGCGAGAAGAAGCGTAATGAAATCCTGCAGGCCTTACTGCTTCAGCCCAGACTGGCGATTCTGGATGAAACCGATTCCGGCCTCGACATCGACGCATTGAAAGTCGTCGCGGACGGTGTCAACGCGCTGAAATCCAAAGACCGGGCGGTATTAATGGTGACGCACTACCAGCGCCTGCTGAACCATATTGTGCCGGATTTCGTGCACGTCCTGGCCGATGGCCGCATCGTCAAATCCGGTGGCAAGGAACTGGCGCTGGAACTGGAAGAGCGCGGATATGGCTGGCTTGGTATTAACGAAACGGCCACCGCCAGCTAAGGAGAACGCAGGAATGATCGCAGCACCTAAACTTTCCAGCACATTTCTTCAGACGTCAGGGCATGCCCTGCCGGAGCCGTTGCTGGCCTTGCGCAAACAGCGGGGTACGGCGTTGGTCGATATGCGGCTACCTACCCGCAAAACCGAGAACTGGAAGTACTCCAGCCGTTATCTGAAGATGGATGACGAATTGGCCGCAGGCCTGCCCGCCGCTGGCAAAACCGGCCCGGGACTCGCCGTTGCCGGTTATCACGTGGTGTTTCACAACGGCGTGATGGTGCCGGAAGCCAGTGATTATCCCGACGTCGACGGTATCGAGATTCAGCGCTTCGCGGACCTTGACGACGACGAGGCACTAGAGCTCGCCGAACGACTCGACAACACCCTCGACAGCAATGCGGTGCAACTGGCGCGCCTGAACAGCGCCCGTTTTGAGGACGGCCTGTATATACGCCTGAAAGCCGACGCCGTGCTTGACCAGCCCCTTTACATTGTGTGCGAAACCGACGCCCACACCCCGGGTTCCGCTTATCCACGCATCTATGTGGATGCAGGCCGCTACAGCAAAATCACGTTGGTGGAGGAATACATAACCAGCGGGACTGGGACTGGGTCCGCCATGGTCAACACCGTGACAGAATTTGCGCTGGCAGAAGGCGCCCAGGTCACCAGCATCCGGCTCTCCCTGGACGGAGACAACGTGCAGCACATCGGCGCTACCGGCGCGCGACTGCAGAACAACGCGCGCTTTGAAAGCCATACCGTCGGATTCGGGGGCCCCCTGCGCCGACATGATCTGGAGGTTCGCCTCGAAGGTCCGGGCGCAGAATGCATGCTCAACGGTGTGGTAGTGACCCAAGGCAAGCAACACTACGACAACCACACCACCATTGAGCACGCGGCCCCGCACTGCAACAGCGAAGAGACCTATCGCAACATTGCAGCGGACGAGTCCCACGCCATCTTCAATGGCCGCATCCATATCCATCCGGATGCCCAGAAGTCCAATGCCAACATGAGCAACAAGAACCTGTTGCTGTCTACCGGCGCCGAGATCGACACCAAGCCAGAGCTTGAAATCTACGCCGACGACGTAAAATGTACTCATGGTGCCACTGTTGGCCAGCTCAATGCGGATTCGATTTTCTATCTGGTGTCCCGAGGCATTGGCAGGCGGGAAGCGCGGGCGTTGCTGAGCATGGCATTCATCAACGAACTGGTTGAGCAGATTCCGGTGGAGCCGGTCAGAGAGACTGTGCAAGCCCGTCTCAACCTCTTCTTCGAACAGACGTTTAACGAGGCCTGATCGCTATGACGGATCTATCCGTGGCTAAGACAGTTGCCAGACAGGCGTTTGACGTGGAGTCCGTACGCAAGGATTTCCCGATCCTGTTGCAAACGGTCCACGGCAAGCCGCTGGTGTATCTGGACAACGGTGCATCGTCCCAGAAACCGGTGGCCGTACTGGATGCCATGGATCGCTATTACCGGGAGATGCACTCCAATGTTCATCGTGGCGCCCACACCTTGGGTGACCGGGCAACAGCGGCATTTGAAGGTGCCCGCGAAACCGTTCGCGAATTCCTGAATGCCCGCAGTACCCGTGAAATCATCTGGACCCGCGGCACCACCGAAGCCATCAACTTGGTCGCCAACGGGCTTACCGGCAAACTCAAAGCCGGTGATGAAATCCTCGTGAGCTTCATGGAGCATCACGCCAACATCGTGCCCTGGCAGATGCTGGCGGAGCGTACTGGAGCGAAAGTGATCCCTGTTCAGGTAACGCCCGAGGGCGAACTGGACATGGACTCCTTCGACAGCCTGCTGGGTGAAAACACCAGGATTCTGGCGCTGACCCATGTGTCGAATGTCCTCGGCACCGTTAACCCGGTGCAACAACTGGTGGCAAAGGCTCGCAAACTTGATGTGATCACCGTCATCGATGGTGCCCAGGCGGTGCCTCATTACCAGCCGGATATGCAGGCGCTGGATTGTGATTTTTATATGTTCTCCGCCCACAAACTGTTCGGCCCCACCGGTATCGGAGCGCTCTACGGCCGGGAGTCCCTGCTGGAGGCCATGCCGCCGTATCAGGGTGGTGGCGAAATGATCGAGCGGGTCAGTTTCGAGAGAACTACCTGGAACACCCTGCCCTACAAGTTCGAGGCAGGCACGCCTGCCATTGCCGAGGCTGTCGGCCTCGGTGCTGCAATTGACTACCTGAAGACGCTGGATCGGGCGGCGATGGAGCTGGCCGAGCAAGAGCTGCTGGCCTGGACTAATGCACTGGTTGAGACCGTGCCGGGCATGGAAGTGATTGGCACCGCAGCGAATAAAGTACCGGTGATGTCCTTTAAAATTGCCGGCTTACACCCCAGTGATATAGGAACACTGCTGGATCAGCAGGGTATCGCGATCCGCACCGGCCATCACTGTGCCATGCCCCTGATGGATTTTTATGGAGTGCCCGGCACTGCCCGGGCATCCTTTGCATTTTATAATACGCTGGATGAAGTGGAGCAGCTGTTCACCGCGCTCCAGAAAGTCCAGCGGCTGTTTGCTTGATGGAGGCGAAACGATGACGGCTGAAACCTTTACACCTACGGTCGGAGTCACCATGACCCGCACCGCAGTCAATCACGTCCGGAAGCAACTGGCTGGCAAGCCGGATGCCAAAGGCATTCGACTGGCAATTAAAAAGAGCGGCTGCTCCGGTTTCAAATACGAGACCCAGTGGGTCGAGAAAGCGCTGGAGGATGACCAAGTGTTCACCGTAGATGGCGTCGATATCTATGTCGAGCGCAAGCATCTGCCCGTGGTCAATGGTATTGAAATTGACTTTATCACCGAGGGCGTCAACTCGATGTTTTACTTCCGCAACCCGAACGCAACGGCTGAGTGTGGCTGCGGCGAAAGCTTTTCCATCGCTTAAGCGAATACCCAGTTAAACGGCGAGGCCATAGAGATTCATGCAAGAACGGGAAGTTGTCCTGACCAAACGCGAGGT
>JBDNIR010000252.1:0-2561 GCA_041688195.1 Marinobacter sp. | reverse complement strand
TGCGCATAGGGAGACTGCAGCCAATCGTTCTCGTAGCTGAAGCTAAAATGCTCTTTGTGTTTGATAACAGAGGATCTCAGAGTACCCACCAGAGTAGGCTCCTCAAACGCTTCCCAGTCAGCAAAGACATAGACTACCGTACTCATTACGATTTACCTTTTTTGTTTGCTCATCAGCTTGATGTCCTGGAGTTTTCGGCCCAGATCATCGTCATTGGCAACCCTCGAAAAATCTTCAGTTAATCCAAGCACACTGAGTACGGCGACATAGTGACCGATAGAAACTTTGGGGTCTCCCTGTTCAATCTTGCGAATGGTCAGACGGCTTAACCCGGTTCTCTGGGAAATCAGAACCTGAGTGTATCCTCTGCGTTTACAGGCCAGTTTAATGTTGTCGCCAAGTTGTTCTAAAACCTTCCGGTTTTTGGGAAAGACAACAGCACTTCGCTTTTGATTTGATTCTTTTTTGGGCACTATGGTTAACAATTAGCGGAATAATGATAAGTATAGTGTTCATATTTATTAGAGTAAATGTATTTTATGGCACTTATGCTTATTATTTTCCGAGTAAGTGGTAATCATAAGTGCCATTTTCGGTCTTATAGTCGAACTGTTGGCGGGGCTCCTTTATGCCTTGCCCAAAACTGGATACAAACACATGCTGTTGCTCTTCAGCTGCCTGCTCTACCCAACGCCCATAGTGACGCATAATCATCTCAGTTGTTTTATGCCCCATTTGTTGCGCAACAAATAATGGATTTTCACCACCGGATAATAATTGGCTGGCGTAAGTATGGCGTGATTGATAGGGATTGCGGTAGCGAATACCGGCTACTTTTAGTATGTGTTTCCAGGGTCTTTCAAGGTGTTCATAATCGATAAACCGGCCCTTGTCTCCGGGGCGTACGAAAATGTAATCACGACCCACATAGCTAAATTGTTTTTGGTGTGAAAGCGCCTCATAGGCAGCAGGTAGCAAAATAACCTTCCGGTTGCTAGATTGCGTCTTCGTCTCTTTCAGTAGGCGCTCGACAACTGCGCGCTGTACGTGAATTTCAGATTTATCCCAATCAACATCACCCCATTGCAAACCAAATAACTCTGATGTTCTAAGGCCGGAAAAAAAAGCGAATTTGAAAATGTTCCGGATGCGAGGGTCGTATTGTAGTGCATACTTTAATATTTTTTCAATTTCAGTTTTGGTGAATGGGTCTACTCTATAATTGGTTGTTGCCTGTGATCGGTCAACCAGCTTGCTGACTCTGATTTTGTCCAGCGGATTGCGCTCAATAACGTCATCGTTGAGGGCGCGGTCAAGAACGGCACGCAGAGGCGTGAGATCGTTGCGAATGCTTTTTAATGTGCCGGTGCGCTCCCGTATCCAGGTTCGAATATGCTGTGGCGTTAGGTCTCTGGCTCGCAGGTCACCAAACTGTGGCAGCAGGTGAGCGTTACAGCTTTTGTTGTAACAGCGATAGGTGCTGTGTGGATGGGTGCGCTGGATGTCTTTAAGCCATTCTTCGATGAGTTCACGAATTGTTGCCTGAGATACGGCATGGCCAAATAGTTGTGCTCGCTTCGACTCCGGAAAAAATTCGTCATAACGGAAAGTTTGTCTTTCAATGGCACCTTCGACCTCAGCTTTCAGGTTGCTAGCGTAACGCTGGTCACCTTTTTTATCGGGGTTGAGCGCAGAGAGTGTTTCCTTGCATTGAACGCCGCGATATTGAAATTGAATTTCAATCGATTTTCTGCCGCTCGCATAGGTTCTGACCCTTATGCCTTGCGCGAGCTTAACAGACCGCTCTCTACCCATTTTTCAACCGCCTCAATATTAATCCAAAGTGTGTGGTGGCGAACCTGGCAATGTACACCATCCAGCCAAATTCCCTTTTTCCTCCGTGCATGAACAGCATTGGCTGTATCTCCACTCATTTCGCAATACTTGGGAAGCTTTACCCACTTCATGGTATTAATGGTCCCTGTGATATTGAGGTCACCTGGGCCAGATCTTTCGCAGCGCGATGTTGGCAATGCTTCTGGCCATTCTGAATTAGAATGCTGAAACATTAGCACTGAGCTAATTATACAATCAAGTTGGAATGGCTGCTATCTTTTTATCTTCGTGCTAAACAAACTAGACAATTTCACCCTTGAAGACGATGACGCCGCAGATGCTGGCCTCCTCATCAACCTCAATAATTCGGTTTGGCCAGTCTGGGTTTAACGCTTTCAAATATTGCCTTCCCTCTTCAACGATCAATTGTTTGAAGGTGGCTTCATTGGAAAGATCAAGCCGCACGACCACATACTTACCGTGTTCAGCGCAAGCGTTAGGGTCTACAAAGATCAAATCACCTTCGTGAAACTTGGGTTCCATACTGGTTCCGCGAACCCTGAGCACAAAAGACTCGGGGCTGCATCTCACCGGACATGGCAGCAGTTCAGCGCCATATTGAGGGACAAAGCTCTCGGCTATTTCGTGCCACTCGCCCGCTTGTACCCAGGATATCAGTGGCAGAGTGCTACGAAGATCCGGCCCTGCGTGTGCGTTGTGCTCCT
>JBDNIR010000251.1:0-4055 GCA_041688195.1 Marinobacter sp. | reverse complement strand
TCCGGAGGACGTTCCATCAGTATGTTTAAAGTCGATTCACCGTTCGAACCAGCGGGTGATCAGCCCAAGGCCATTGCCGAATTGGTTGATGGAATTGAATCCGGTCTCGCTCACCAGACGCTGCTGGGTGTAACTGGCTCCGGCAAGACATTTACCATCGCGAATGTGATTGAGCAGATCCAGCGTCCAACCATTGTCATGGTCCACAATAAGACATTGGCGGCCCAGCTATACGGTGAGTTCAAAGAATTCTTTCCGAATAATGCGGTCGAGTATTTTGTTTCTTACTATGACTATTACCAGCCGGAAGCCTATGTACCGTCTTCGAACACGTTTATTGAGAAGGATGCGTCCGTCAATGAGCACATCGAACAAATGCGCTTGTCGGCGACCAAGGCGCTGTTAGAGCGTCCGGATGCCATCATTGTGGCGACGGTTTCCTCGATTTACGGCCTGGGTGACCCTCAGTCCTATCTGAAAATGATGTTGCATCTGGACCGGGGCGACAAAATCGATCAGCGTTATATCCTGCGCCGGCTCGCCGAGCTCCAGTACACCCGCAACGATATAGAGTTTCACCGTGCCAATTATCGGGTGCGGGGAGATGTGATCGATGTTTTTCCGGCGGAATCCGAGAAAGAAGCCATTCGTATTGAACTGTTTGATGATGAGGTTGAAAACCTGAGTTATTTCGACCCGCTCACCGGCGAACATCTGCGCCGGATACCGCGGGTGACCATTTATCCGAAATCCCATTACGTCACGCCCCGGCAGACCGTACTGGATGCAATTGAACACATTAAGGCGGAGCTGGACGGTCGTTTGACCCAACTGCGGGATAATAATCGTCTCGTGGAAGCCCAGCGTCTGGAAGAACGCACCCGGTACGATATCGAGATGATGTTGGAGCTTGGTTACTGCAACGGCATCGAAAACTATTCCCGTTATCTGTCTGGTCGCCGCCCCGGTGAAGCGCCTCCGACTCTGTTCGACTATCTGCCACCGAATGCGCTGTTGGTAGTGGATGAGTCACACGTGACGGTTTCCCAGATCGGCGCGATGTATAAAGGCGACCGGTCCCGCAAGGAAACCCTGGTTGAATACGGTTTCCGTCTGCCCTCGGCCCTGGATAACCGGCCGATGCGGTTTGATGAATGGGAACGCATTGCCCCCCAGATGATCTTTATGTCTGCGACACCAGGGAACTATGAGGCTGATCATACAGGGCAGGTAGTTGAACAAGTAGTTCGCCCGACCGGTTTGCTGGATCCTGAAATCGAAGTACGGCCGGCTTCAACTCAGGTCGATGATCTGATCTCGGAAATTCACAAGCGGGTTGCGGTCCAGGAGCGGGTGTTGGTGACCACGCTCACCAAGCGAATGTCGGAAGACCTGACCGATTACCTGATGGAGCATGACATCAAGGTGCGTTACCTGCATTCAGATATTGATACTGTGGAGCGAGTTGAGATTATCCGGGATTTGCGCCGAGGTGTATTTGATGTTCTGGTCGGCATTAACCTTTTGCGGGAAGGGCTGGATATGCCCGAGGTGTCGCTGGTCTGCATTCTTGACGCTGACAAGGAAGGCTTCCTACGATCAGAGCGCTCCCTGATCCAGACCATTGGCCGCGCGGCCCGTAACCTGAACGGCCGGGCCATCCTGTATGGCGACCGGATCACCGGCTCTATGCAACGGGCTATGGATGAGACGGCGCGGCGACGGGTGAAACAGCTCGCTCATAACACTGAGCACGGCATTACACCGGTGGGTCTGATTAAAAAAGTGTCCGACATCATGGAAGGTGCATCCAGCGGCGGATCGGGTCGCCGGCGGGCAGAGCGCCCCGGGCAGAAAGCGGCAGAAGAGGCCGAACAGTATCGGGCTCGGGCTGGTGGTCGTTCGCCTGCGCAGTTGCTCAAAGACATCGGCAAACTGGAAGATGACATGTACAAGGCTGCTTCGGAACTGGATTTCGAGCGTGCGGCTCGTTTGCGCGACGACATTGCTGCCCTGAAAGAGGCCACCCTCAGGACTGCCTGAGAACCGAACGAATCAGTCAGTGCGGCGCGGCCCGACAATGACCGCCGCTTGCAGTGGCTGATTTTTACCGTACCGCGCCATCTGGTCAAATATGCGCCGGTCAACCGGAAAATACTGTTTGTCCGCGACGGTTTCACCCTCGGCGGTGTCGATCTCTGGGTCATGCAGGTATACAAACTGGTCATCCATCGCACAAACGGTCACCCAGTGGGGCACCCGGCTGCGATTAAGCTGCCACGTACTGATCAGAATAATCGGTACCTGATTCGCTTTCAGGGCCTGTTCCATCTTATCCAGCGTCAGTGGATCGTGGTGCAGTTCAATACCGGTTTGCCTCAGGTCGTGCATGAAACCTTCGTGCACCAGCTCAAGCACTCGTTTTTTATCATCATTCCTGACGGTATCCTTGAATAAAGGGCCTTCTTTGCTGACGTAAGCGGCGGCGTGAAACCCGCGATTCCAGGCTGCCAGTGCCAGCCCGTGGGGGCCGCAACCGCCGTGGCCTGCCAACATGAAAATAGTGGTCGCCTCGCGCCAGATATTCAGCTCTTCCAGCGTGGTGAGCGAGAGTTGGTCGTCCAGGGTTGCCATAGCCATGATCAGTGCCGCAGGCCCGCATGAAAAGTCTGTTGTTTGCGGGTAATAAGGCACAGCAGGAAATTGCTGGGTGGGCTCATAGAAAAGTATCCGTCGTTCAAAGCGTAGGGCGTTACCATGATCCTCATAGTAGTCACGATAGTTGCCAAACACCCGGTAACCGAGGCGGCGGTATAGTGCAATGGCAACGGTGTTATCTTCGCGCACTTCCAGGCGCATGACGATGCGTCCGGCTTCGACCGCCTGTTGCTCGGACTGGCGAATCAGTTGTTCCCCAAGCCCACGGCCTCGCGCCTGGGGTGACACCGCAATAGAATAAATCCGGGCAAGCCGGGTTGCGGCATTCATCAGCACCAGGCTGTAGCCCAGTATTTGATCATTCTCAAAAGCGATCACAACGCGGTCCCGTGGCATTTCGATAAAGCGTCGAAAGCTGCGGCGGGAAATTCGGTCTTCGCTGAAGCACCGGTTTTCAAGTGTAACCAGATTATCAATGTCGGCGCTGACCGCCAGTCGGAAACTCGTTTCGGTCATACCGTCGGGGGCCTTGGGCAGGGAATGAAAACACACTCTATTATGAGAGACGCCCAGTATAGTTAACAGCAAAGAATAGTGCGTAAAATCACGCATTTCTGGGTGATTGTGCGAACAGCGCCAGCGGCGTATTGTCGAATCCAAACCGCTACTGCCAGCGACCGGCAAAGATCTCATGGAGGATCGCCATACATGTCACGTTTACTGATTGTCGTCGACCGCGCAAAGGATTGGGCACCTTATTACCCAAGCGACGACGTGCTGACGTTCGACGAGTATCTCAAATTCACCGCTCCGGCATCCAGCCGGGTCCGGGTGATCAATCTTTGCCAAAGTGCGAAATACCTCAGCCGGGGCTATTACTGCTCATTGCTCGCCGAAGCCCGGGGCCACCACGTGGTGCCGTCGGTCATTACTCTTAACGACCTGAGCCGCAAAGGCCTGTTCTCGCTGGAACTCGAAGAGCTTGATGCCAGCGTGATCGAATGGCTTGAAGCTTCTGGTGCTGCCGTGAAACCGAGTGAGGATAACCGGGATGCCACCCATCAGGTCCGTATCAGAACCTGTTTTGGTCAGGCCGAGCATGCCGCGTTGAAGCCGGTTGCGAGGGCTTTATTCGAACGCTTCCCGTCACCGATTCTGGAAGTGGTGTTCAAAAAGCGTAAGGGCTGGCAGATCGAATCGATGAAGCCTGCCTCCCCAGCGGACCTGATGGAAAACGAACAGGATGCCTTTGCTGCTGCCCTCGACCGTTTCAGCAGCATTGTCTGGCGACGTCCGAAATCCCGCCGTCGTTACCGGTTCGACCTCGCAATATTGGTCAACCCGGAAGAACAGCTACCCCCGAGTGATAAAGAGGCTTTGGAGTGTTTTGAAAAAGC
>JBDNIR010000250.1:0-12503 GCA_041688195.1 Marinobacter sp. | reverse complement strand
ATTGAGGAAGGGGTACGGTCAATAGGTGTACCGATAACCAATGCTGAGGGTCGAACCATAGCGGCCATGACCCTCTGTGCCCATGCCAACAGGGCTTCGGTAAAAGAGCTCGAAGCAAGGTTCCTGCCTGTTCTAAGGAAATACGCAGGCAGAATCAACGAAACTTTTCTCGCTCAATCGGGCCAGCTTAAAACGGGCATATAACTAATCCGTGCCCGGGCGCTGGTATCAAGTCACGTCGGGGAACGACTACGCCCCCTGGTAGACGCGGACGCGATTCTTTGTACCGACAGCGCACTATAGGCCACGAAATACCTAACCAACTATCTGGGCTGGCGGCGCCTGCTTGAGCGGTTAACCCGTGAATACCGGGCTGCCGAATATTCAGCATTGGCTTTCGAAAGATTTATGAACTTTCCAGGCGGAGTAACGTAAGGTTCTGAGCAAACTCACAAAACGGGTGTGGAAAAATGTTGGGATTTTTGAAAGGTGATCCGCGCAAAAAACTGCAGAAAGATTACGAAAGGAAGCTGACGGAGGCGTTGCATTATCAGAGAAACGGAGACCTCCGAACTTATTCCACTTTGATGGAAGAGGCTGAAGCGATGTATGCCAAACTGCAGGAAATGGACAAGAAATAACCGCAAAGAATGAAGCGGAAAATGAAGCACCGGTGAGTCCCGGGAGATGTTACTCCCGAGTCAGTTGCGCCAGCATATGGTTAAGGCGCTCCACCTCTCGCCGGAGCTCCGTCACGTCGTCCAGTAGTTCCAGGGACATCGCAAGGCCGGGCAGGTTAATCCGCAGATCCCGTTGTAGGCGCTGGGCTTTTCGTAGCCGGGCCAGGGCGGGTAAATCAAACGACCACCGGTGCGCATCCCCGGCGTCGATGGGATTGATTACACCGTAATTGACCAACTTGATAACAAACTCTGCATGCACCTCCCCATGCTCGCAGAATTCACGCAAGGTGAATGTGGTCTGGCCGGTAGTATCCACTTCAAGTATTGAACGGGCTTTTTTCATCACTTGCCTCTCCCTCTCCACGCTCCTTCACAACCCTCTGCCGCAGAAAACTTACACTTGAAGCCAGCGGCTGTCAGGACGATAAGTGGCTGCGGGGATTGAATGATTGTTCTTCCTCGGCCAATTGCTGATACAACGTTTCGGCCTTTTCACTGTGATGCGTCGGCAAGGTGACTTGCAGAACTACGATCTGGTCGCCGGGATGCTTGCCCTGCAACCCCTTACCCTTGAGGCGAAGCTTCTGGCCGCTGGTTGCCCCTTTGGGCACCTTCAGGTTGACCGTCGAGCCCAGCGCAGGAACCTTGATGGAGGCCCCGAGGGCTGCCTCCGAGGCGGTGATCGGTAGCGTCATGGTAAGATCACGGCCATTAACAGCGAACAGGGGGTGGGGCGCGAGTTCCACTTCGATGAACAGATCCCCCGGACTACCGCCGCCGATTCCCGGTGAACCCTGCCCCTTGAGCCGAATGTGCTGGCCACTGGTCATGCCCGCGGGAATTTTCACATTCAGCGTTTTGAGACGGCCCACGAGACGACCCTGGGCATCAGCTTCCGTCACATTGAATCGCACCTGCTTTTCGCAGCCGCTGTAGGCTTCCTCAAGAAACAGTGCCAGCCGGGCGTGAACATCCTCTCCGCGCATCCTTACGTGGTGTCGGAAACCCTGTCCGCCGGGCTGGCCAGCACCACGCCCCGCTCCTCCGAAGATGGATTCGAAGAAATCACTGAACTGCCCGGCATCGGCTTCGGTATAGCCGCCACCACCAAAATCTGATGCACTCCGCCACTCGGGCGGCGGCTCAAAAGACCCGTCGGAGCGGGCGCCGTATTTCCGGATCTGGTCATACTCTGCGCGCTTTTCCGGATCTTTCAATACTTCGTAGGCTTCGCCGACATCCTTGAACTTGGCTTCAGCGTCGGCTTCCTTGCTGATATCCGGATGGTATTTCCGCGCCAGTTTACGGTAGGATTTTTTGATTTCCTCCGGCGGCGATGTTTCGCTCACCCCTAGGGCAGCGTAATAATCTTTGAAGTCCATTGTTTCCTCGCATCCGCCTAAAACTCAAACCAGTGCCGTGTTTGGTTAACTCCTTAACCTACTGAAACCCGGCTTTGAGCGACATTATTCAATACCCCTATAATTGATGCGATGCTTGAGAATACAAGGTAAGACGGGCTGGGTGTTTGACCGGGATCAATTCACTTTCGGGTTGAGCTCACCGCGTTCGTAGCGGCCAAACATGTCCTCAAGGTTGATAACTTTTATCTTGCTGGCATTACCGGCGGTACCGAAGGCTTCGTAGCGCGCCAGACAGACTTCCGTCATGGCTTTCACTGATTCCTTCAGGTATTTGCGCGGATCAAATTCTGCCGGGTTTTGAGCGAGGAACCGGCGAATCGAACCCGTGCTGGCCAGGCGAAGGTCGGTATCAATGTTGACCTTGCGCACACCATGCTTGATCCCCTCGACAATCTCTTCTACCGGCACACCATAGGTTTCGGGAATCTCGCCACCGAATTCATTGATGATCCTGAGCCACTCCTGGGGCACGGAGCTTGAACCGTGCATCACCAGATGAGTGTCTGGAATACGTTTGTGAATCGCCTTGATCTGATCGATCGCCAGGATGTCCCCCGTAGGTGGCCGGGTGAACTTGTAGGCACCGTGACTGGTGCCAATAGCAATAGCCAGTGCATCCACGTGGGTTTTCTTGACGAAGTCCGCCGCTTCTTCCGGATCGGTCAGCATCTGGCTGTGATCCAGGGTGCCTTCGGCACCTACGCCATCCTCTTCGCCCGCCTGCCCGGTCTCAAGAGATCCCAGACAGCCAAGCTCACCTTCAACAGACACACCACAGGCATGGGCCATCTCCACTGTTCGGCGGGTGACATCGACGTTGTATTGGTAATCCGCTGGCGTCTTGCCATCTTCACGCAGTGAACCATCCATCATGACCGAGCTGAAACCCAACTGAATCGAACGTTGGCAAATAGCGGGGCTGGTTCCGTGGTCCTGATGCATAACCACCGGAATATGAGGAAACTCCTCAATGGCTGCCAGAATCAGGTGACGCAGGAATGGGGCACCGGCGTACTTGCGGGCCCCGGCAGATGCCTGAACAATCACCGGAGAATCTGTTTTCTCGGCAGCCTCCATGATGGCCCGCATTTGCTCAAGGTTGTTGACGTTAAACGCGGGCACACCGTACCCGTGCTCAGCGGCGTGATCCAGCAATTGGCGCATGGATATCAGGGCCATGGGAAATCTCCTCAGTTATTCAGTAAGCATACTGTTATCAGGCGGGATAAAGCCCCGCCCGCAAATCGACGCTCAGGCGCCGCGTTGTTCCAGGATCGCGACTGCAGGCAGGGTTTTACCCTCGACAAACTCAAGGAATGCTCCGCCTCCCGTTGAGATATAGGAGATCTTGTCGCTGATTCCGTATTTATCGACGGCGGCAACGGTATCACCGCCACCCGCCAAAGAGAATGCCGGGCTGTCCGCAATGGCGTCGGCCAGAGCCCGGGTGCCGTTACCAAACTGATCAAACTCGAATACCCCTACCGGGCCGTTCCAGAGTATGGTTTTAGCGGATTTCAGCAGCTGGGCAAATTCACCGGCGGTCTGGGGACCGACATCCAGGATCATATCGTCCTCGGCCACATCGCTGATGTTCTTGGTGGTCGCCTCGGCGTTCTCGGAAAACTCCTTGGCCACCACCACATCGACCGGTAACGGAATATGGACTCTGGAGGCAATCTCACGGGCAGTGTCCAGCAACTCGTGTTCACACAAAGACTTGCCCACCGGATGCCCGGCGGCGGCGAGGAAGGTGTTTGCGATACCTCCACCAACGATGAGCTGATCACAGATGCCGGAGAGTGCCGTCAAAACGTCGAGCTTGGTCGATACCTTGGAGCCACCCACAATAGCCACCACTGGCTTGGCGGGGTTATCCAGGGCTTTGCCGAGGGCGTCCAGCTCGCGGGCCAGCAATGGGCCGGCGCAAGCCTCTGGGGCGAACCTGGCAACACCGTGAGTAGAGGCCTGGGCGCGATGCGCAGTGCCAAAGGCGTCCATCACAAAGACGTCACACAAGGCAGCGTACTTGCTGGCGAGAACTTCATCGTCTTTCTTCTCACCCTTGTTGAAGCGCACATTCTCGAATAACACCACTTCGCCGTCAGCCAGATGGTCGACGCCGTCAAGATAGTCCTTTACCAGCCGCACAGTCTGGCCGAGCAGCTCAGACAGATGGTCAGCCACCGGTTGCAGGGAAGAGGCTTGGTCGTAAACCCCCTCTTCCGGGCGCCCCAGGTGAGACATCAACATGACTTTCGCACCGGCATCTCTGGCCAATTTGATGGTTTCAAGGGATGCACGGATTCGGGCATCACTGGTCACTTTGCCATCCCTGACGGGCACGTTAAGGTCCTCCCGGATCAGTACGCACTTACCGGCAAGCTCCAGATCAGTCATTTTCTTGATGGCCATTTGGCTTTCCTTCCTTTGTAGATATTGAGGATTGAAATACCCCCGCTGCCAAAAAAAATCGGCAAACGCCTGTCTTGGCAGGCTTGCTGGGTCAGCCCGGCGACACGGCTATGCTTTCGCCACCAACCAACTGCGGCTGACGTCCAGCATTCGGTTGGCAAACCCCCACTCGTTATCAAACCAACACAGTACCTTGACCATGTGCTCGCCGGTGACCCGGGTCTGGCCGCCGTCAACAATGCCTGAGCGCGGGTCGTGGTTGAAATCAGAACTGGCCAGCAGCTCATCGGTGTAGCCCAGAATACCCTTAAGCGGACCGGAGGCGGCAGTTTTGCGCAACAGGTCGTTGACTTCCGCCACGGTGGTTGCCTTGCGCACATTCACCGTCATGTCGATCGCCGACACGTTCATGGTCGGCACCCGCATGGCAACTGAGCTGAACCGTCCCTGCATTTCCGGAAGCAGGCGCTCGATACCTTTCGCCAGCCCGGTATCCACCGGCACAATGTTGTGCAGGGCGCTGCGGGTGCGTCGCAAGTCCTGGTGATGATAGGCGTCGATCACCGGCTGATCGTTCATCGCGGCATGGATCGTAGTGGTGCTACCGTGCTCCACCCCGAAGGCTTCATTCAGAATCTTGATGACCGGAACAATACAGTTGGTGGTGCAGGACGCACTCGATACGATCCGGTCCGTTTCCAGCAGGTCGCCCTCGTTGATTCCAAATACCACCGTGCGATCAACATCGGACTCCGCTGGCTGAGAAAACAACAAGTGTCTGGCACCCGCTCCGAGGTGCACTTCTGCCACCGCACGTTCTGAAAACGCTCCGGAACACTCCAGCACCAGGTCGATATCCAGGATGCCCCAAGGCAGGTGTGACGGGTCAGCCTGGCTGACCACCTCGATGCGATCGCCGTTGATCACCAAGGTATCGTCATCTACCTGCACATCGCCCTGGAACCGGCCATGGGTGGAGTCGTAGCGGGTAAGGTGCGCAATGGTGTCGATATCCGACAACTCATTGATTGCCACCACCTGCAGGTGTTCGCGGAAACCGTTTTCATACAGGGCCCGCAAAACACACTGGCCGATGCGTCCGTAGCCGTTAATGGCAACCCGGTAAGGTGTCCCGTGAGCGGCCATCAGGCGTCCAGCAATTCCTGTGCGACTGAAATCACGTTATCGACGGTGAACCCGAACTCCTTGAACAGCTCACCGGCAGGTGCCGACTCGCCGAAAGTGCTCATGCCGACCACACGGCCATCCAGACCCACATACTTGTACCAGTAGTCCTCAATAGCGGCTTCGATGGCAACGCGGTTGGTAACGTCCAGCGGCAGCACGTGCTGCTTGTATTTGGCGCTCTGGGCATCGAAAACATCCGTAGACGGCATCGAAACCACCCGCACCTTACGACCCTGCTCTCGCAGCGCGATCGCAGCATCCTGAGCCAGGCCAACTTCAGAGCCGGTGGCGATGAAAATAAGGTCCGGGGCGCCTTTGCTGTCAGACAGGATATAGCCGCCTTTGGCGACGCCTGCCAACTGTTCATCGTCTCGTTCCTGGTGGGGTAATGCCTGACGCGAGAAGACCAGCGCCGACGGGCCGTTCTTGCGCTCCAGCGCTGCCTTCCAGGCCACCGCGGATTCCACCGCATCGGCCGGACGCCAGACACTCATGTTCGGAGTGGTGCGCAGGCTGGCCAACTGCTCAATGGGCTGATGCGTGGGGCCGTCTTCGCCCAGGCCAATGGAGTCATGGGTGAAGACCATGATCGTACGCTGTTTCATCAGCGCCGCCATACGTACGGCGTTACGGCAGTATTCCATGAAGATCAGGAAGGTGGCGCCATAGGGCACAAAACCACCGTGCAGGGCGATGCCGTTCATGATGGCGGCCATGCCGAACTCACGCACACCGTAATAGATGTAGTTGCCGCCAGCGTCATCTTTCGAAACACCCTTGCTGTCGCTCCAGATGGTCAAGTTGGAACCGGCCAGGTCGGCGGAGCCCCCCAGCAATTCCGGCAGCAGTGGGCCGTAGGCGTTCAGTGTGTTCTGTGAGGCCTTGCGGCTGGCGATGGTTTCGCCTTTGGCCTGGCATTCCCGGATGTAAGCTCCGGCCTTACCGGCGAAGTCTGCCGGCAGGTCACCCGCCATGCGGCGCTTGAACTCGGCTGCCAGTTCGGGCTCAGCCTTCTCGTAGCTGGCAACTTGCTTTTCCCAGGCTGACTGGGCATAGGCGCCCTTCTCTTTGGCATCCCACTTGGCATAGATTTCACTGGGAATCTCAAAAGCGCCGTGCTTCCAGCCCAGGCTCTCGCGGGCTGCGACAATTTCGTCCTCTCCCAGGGGAGCGCCGTGACAGCTTTCTGTGCCCTGCTTGTTGGGCGCGCCAAAACCAATGATAGTCTTGCAGCAGATCATGGTGGGCTGGGTGGTGTTTGCGCGGGCCGCCTCAATGGCTGCACGAACTGCGTCGGCATCATGACCGTCAACCGCCGGGATAACCTGCCAGCCATAGGATTCAAAACGCTTGGGGGTGTCGTCGGTGAACCAGCCTTCCACTTCGCCATCAATGGAGATGCCGTTGTCGTCATAGAAAAGAATCAATTTGCCCAGACCCAGCGTACCGGCCAGTGAGCAGACTTCGTGGGAAATACCCTCCATCAGGCAGCCATCACCCAGGAACGCGTAGGTGTAGTGGTCAACAATGTCATGCCCCGGGCGGTTAAACTGGGCCGCGAGGCCTTTCTCCGCAATCGCAAAGCCGACGGCATTGGCAATGCCCTGGCCAAGCGGGCCGGTGGTGGTCTGAACCCCCGGCGTATAGCCGTATTCCGGGTGGCCTGGGGTGCGCGAATGAAGTTGACGGAAGTTTTTCAGGTCGTCAATAGACAGATCGTACCCGGTGAGGTGCAGCAGGGAATATTGCAGCATGGAGCCGTGGCCATTGGAAAGCACAAAGCGGTCACGATTGGCCCAGTTCGGATTGGTGGGGTTATGGCTCAGATAATCGTTCCACAGAACCTCGGCGATATCCGCCATCCCCATCGGCGCACCGGGGTGCCCTGATTTCGCCTTCTGTACCGCATCCATGCTGAGCGCGCGAATGGCGTTGGCAAGTTCTTTACGAGATGGCATCAAAGATTTCTCCACTGACAACTGCACGAATAGAAGTGCCGAAAGGACACTGTTCAAAATTAAGGCGCGTATTTTCGCCGATTAGTGACCAAAGGAGCAAATCAGACTGACAGGCAATGCCCTGTGGATTGCCGAGACCCCATATAAAGCGCTAGCCTGAAACTATATCAATTTTTTTTGATATTGCTATTGATCGAGCTGCGAACCCCCTCTACACTTCGGCCTATGAATCAACTGGCGACTAACAATTCTGCCGTCCCGTTCTCTGTGGACACCCTGGCACCGATCTACAAGGCAAGCGGGGATTCCCTGCGCCTTGAGATCCTGAGAGTGTTACGGCGCGACACATTTGGCGTGCTGGAGTTGAGTCAGCTGTTTGATATGCGCCAGTCAGGTATGAGCCATCACCTGAAAGTGATGAGCAAGGCTGGCCTGCTGGAGCCCCAGCGTGAGGGCAACGCAATTTTCTATCGCCGCCCCTTGAACCTGGAAAGCGACAAGCTGACTGATCAGACCATCCGTCAGATATTCGAGATGGTGGACCAAGTCCCCTTGCCGCCGCATCTCCAGCAACGGATTAACGCCATTCGCACCCAGCGGGCCGATCAGTCCCAGGCGTTTTTTTCCCGGCACGCGGAGCAGTTCCGGGAACAGCAGGAGCTGATTGCAGCGTTTGAGCTCTATGCCGGGCCGGTAGCCGGCCTGCTCCGCCAGCGGGCGAAGAAGCAGAAATGGAAAACCGCCTTGGAAATCGGGCCCGGCGAAGGTGCTTTCCTGTCGGTATTGGCGGCGCTGTGCCCCCATGTGGTGGCGCTGGATAATTCCAGGGATATGCTGGCAAAGGCAACCCGCACCTGCATTGATGAAAAGCTGAACAACGTTGACCTGATGGAAGGGGTCACCGATACCCTGCTTGATCGCGGCGATGCTTTTGACCTTGTGGTGGCAAACATGGTGTTACACCACGTACCAAGCCCGGCGGACATCCTGCTGGATGCGGCCGCGCTGATGAACGGCGGTGGCTGCCTGGTGATCAGCGACCTGTGCAGCCACGATCAGGACTGGGTAACAGAAAATTGCGGTGATCTGTGGCTTGGCTTTGAGCCGGAAGAATTAACGGCCTGGGCCATCGAAGCCGGGCTCACGGCTGGAGAATCCCTGTTCATCGGCCTGCGCAACGGTTTTCAGGTTCAGGTCAGGGAGTTCTGGAAGTCCTCGGGGGGCGGTTAATCCGCTGTCCGAAAACAATATCAAAACATTTTGATACACAAAGTTACCGTTTAAGCCGCCCAGGTCGAAGGCCGGGCCAATTAATAGAAGAACCTAGGTTCAAGTGCTCAAGAGGAGCTATACCCCATGTCTGATTACAGCGTTTTTACTTCCGAGTCGGTCTCAGAAGGCCATCCTGACAAACTGGCCGACCAGATTTCCGACGCCGTGCTGGACACCATTCTCACGGAAGACCCTAACGCCCGGGTCGCTTGTGAAACCATGGTGAAAACCGGCGTCGCGATCGTCGGTGGTGAAATCACTACGTCCGCCTGGGTCGACCTGGAAGATCTGGTGCGCTCAGTGATTAAAGACGTGGGCTACACCTCCTCCAGGGTAGGCTTTGACGGCGATACCTGCGGCGTCATCAACATCATTGGCAAGCAATCTTTAGATATCGCCCAGGGCGTCGATCGTCATAAGCCGGAAGATCAGGGCGCTGGTGACCAGGGCCTGATGTTTGGCTACGCAAGCAGCGAGACCGACGTGCTGATGCCGGCTCCGATTTGCTACGCCCATCGCCTGGTTGAGCGCCAGGCCGAAGCCCGCAAGAGTGGCCTGCTACCCTGGTTGCGCCCGGATGCCAAGAGCCAGGTGACCTGTCGCTATGAGAATGGCCGGGTGACCGGCATCGATGCAGTGGTACTGTCCACCCAGCACGATGAAGACGTCAGCCAGGCAGACCTGAAAGAAGCCGTCATGGAACTCGTGGTCAAACATGTGCTGCCTGCTGAACTGCTCGACAAGAATACCAAGTTCCACATTAACCCGACCGGCAAATTTGTAATCGGTGGCCCGGTGGGTGACTGTGGTCTCACTGGCCGAAAGATCATCGTCGACACCTACGGCGGCATGGCCCGCCACGGTGGTGGTGCATTCTCCGGTAAAGACCCCTCAAAAGTGGACCGCTCTGCTGCTTATGCCGGTCGTTATGTGGCCAAAAATCTGGTTGCTGCCGGCCTGGCCGAGCGCTGTGAAATTCAGGTGTCTTACGCCATCGGTGTTGCCCAGCCCACGTCGATCTCCATTAACACCTTCGGCACCGGAAAGATCAGCGACAACCAGATCATCAAACTGGTCCGCGAGTATTTCGACCTGCGGCCTTACGCCATCACCCACATGCTGGACCTGCTGCATCCGATGTACCGGGCTACAGCCGCTTATGGCCACTTTGGCCGTGAGCCTTTTGAAATGACCGTGAAAGGCGAGAATTTTACCGCCTTCCCGTGGGAAAAAACCGATAAAGCCGCAGTCTTGAAAGACGCAGCGGGCGTTTGATCGTACAGATTTATCCGTTACACGTTTTTTCCATAGCACCGGGCCGCCATTTTATCGCGGCTCAAGGTCTTGACAGGAGAACACCATGAGCACTCCAGCAGAAAAACTTAACAGCTTTTCCGATTACAAGGTTCGCGACATTAGCCAGGCGGCTTATGGACGCAAGGAAATAAACATCGCAGAAGGCGAAATGCCAGCCCTCATGGCTTTGCGTAACAAGTACAAAGCAGAGCGGCCTCTGGCGGGCGCCAATGTGATGGGTTGTATTCACATGACCATTCAGACCGCCGTGCTGATTGAAACCCTGGTGGAACTGGGTGCCAATGTGCGCTGGTCTTCCTGCAACATTTTCTCCACCCAGGATCACGCCGCGGCGGCCATTGCCGAGAGCGGAATTCCGGTGTTTGCCTGGAAAGGCGAAACCGATGAAGAATACGACTGGTGTCTCGAGCGCACCGTGGGTGCCGACGTGCCAGGTTGGGAGCCGAACATGATTCTGGACGACGGCGGCGACCTCACCGCCCTGCTCCATGAACAGTATCCCGAGATCCTGAGCAAGTGTCACGGTGTTACCGAAGAAACCACCACCGGTGTACACCGTCTGCAGGAAATGCTGCGGGAAGGTACCCTGAAAGTACCCGCCATCAACGTCAACGATGCCGTCACCAAGGCCAAGAACGACAACAAGTACGGTTGTCGCCACAGCCTGAACGATGCCATCAAGCGCGCCACCGACCATCTGATGGCCGGTAAGAAAGCACTGGTGATCGGCTACGGCGATGTAGGTAAAGGCTCGGCTGCGTCGCTGCGCCAGGAAAGCATGATTGTTAAAGTTACCGAGGCTGACCCGATCTGCGCAATGCAGGCCTGCATGGACGGTTTCGAAGTGGTGTCGCCCTATATCAACGGCGTCAACACTGGCACTGAAGCTGGCATCGACAAGGCCCTGTTGCAGAATACCGACCTGCTGGTCACTACCACCGGCAACATGAATGTGTGCGATGCCAACATGCTCAAGTCACTCAAGAGCAGTGCCGTAGTATGCAACATCGGCCACTTCGACAATGAAATCGATACCGCCTACATGCGCAAAAACTGGCAGTGGGACGAGGTCAAGCCACAAGTCCATGTGGTTTATCGCGACAAGACCACCAACGACCACCTGATACTGCTGTCCGAAGGCCGCCTGGTAAACCTCGGTAACGCTACCGGCCATCCGTCACGGATCATGGACGGCTCCTTTGCCAACCAGGTCCTGGCCCAGATGTATCTGTTCGAGCGCAAGTTCGCAGATCTGCCGGAAGATGCCCGTACCAAGGGCGTGTATGTCCAGGTTCTGCCCAAGCAGCTGGACGAGGAAGTCGCCCGCGCGATGGTAGAGGGCTTCGGCGGGGTGATGACCAAGCTAACGCCGGAACAGGCCAAATACATCGGTGTGCCGGTGGATGGCCCGTTCAAGCCTGACAGCTACAAGTACTGATCGATTGACTGACTGAGAGCCATCACATGCAATCCCAGAAGCAGTTCAAGCGCCGGTTCAGCTTTGAGTTCTTCCCGCCCAAGACTGACAAGGGCAAGGAAAAGCTCCAACTGGTCCGGGACCAGCTCGCCGGGGTGAACCCGGACTTTTTCTCGGTCACCTTCGGTGCTGGCGGGTCCACCCGCGACCGTACCCTGGATACCGTGATCAACCTGCACAAACAGGGCATTTCCGCGGCGCCGCATATTTCCTGCATTGGCTCCACCAAGGAAAGCATTGCGGAACTGCTGGACCTGTACCGGAAAAACGGCATCAACCGGATTGTCGCCCTGCGGGGGGACATGCCATCCGGCATGGGGTCGGCAGGCGAACTGCGCCATGCCAACGAGCTGGTAGGGTTTATCCGGGACCATTCCGGTGACGCGTTCAATATCGAAGTGGCGGCCTACCCTGAGTTTCATCCCCAGGCCCGCAATGCCGAGGAAGATCTGAAAAACTTCGCCCGCAAGGTCGAGGCTGGCGCCAACAGCGCCATTACCCAGTACTTCTTCAACATTGACAGCTACTTCTACTTTATTGACCGGCTGGAGAAAATGAACGTCACCATTCCGGTGGTGCCGGGCATCATGCCGATCGTCAATTATTCCAACCTGGTGCGGTTCTCAGAAATGTGTGGTGCGGAGATTCCCCGCTGGATTCGCAAGCAACTGGAAGCTTATGGCGATGACAGCGAGAGCATCCGCAAGTTCGGCGAGGACATGCTGACGGAGATGTGTGGCAAACTGCTGGAAGCCGGTGCGCCTGGCCT
>JBDNIR010000249.1:0-4140 GCA_041688195.1 Marinobacter sp. | reverse complement strand
GCAGCAAAAAAGAAGCACCAAAGTACTATTCTTGCCAGTGGCAAGGGTCCGTATCGTGGACCAATGATAAAACCTCCAGAGATATTCTCCCCTGGCCCAGGTGCCATCCGAGTCTTAAGTGGTGCTCTGAGCAACAGGTTATGCCGGTATTTGCTGGTATTCAGTTGTTTGGCCAGCGCCCTGGCGGTGCGTGCGGATACCCAGCCCGGTGAAGCGGCCACCCTGTTGCCTGTTCTGTCGCTCAGTGTACTCCAATTCGGCACCGCCCATTGGGAACTTGACCACCTGCAACGGCAACAGCTGGACCGCTCCCATGGCTTCACGCTTGAGGTTCGTCTGGTTGCCAATTTGCCTGCTTCCCGCCTGGCGGTTTCCAGTGGCGATGTGAACGGAGCGGTGGCAGATTTGTTGTGGGTGCAATCCCGTTACAACTCAGGCGCCCCGTTTCTGTACATGCCATTCTCATCCGCCATCGGCGATATCGTTGTGCCGGAGGGCTCCCCGATACGAGAGCTGCCGGACTTGCTGGGCAAGCGTATTGGGGTGGCTGGCGGGCCGGACGCCAAGGGCTGGATATTGCTGCAGAAAGTGGCTCAGCAGCAAGGCATTGAACTGGCGAACAACGCCGATGTGCAATACGCGGCTCCTCCGTTGCTAAGCCAGGCGTTGAGGCGAGGACAGGTCGATGCCCTGATAACCTATTGGCATTTCGCCGCCCGGCTGAAAGGCGAAGGTGGGATTCGCACAGTATTCAGCATGGACGACCTGTTGAGTGCGCTGGACCTGAGCTCCGACCTGCCCGTTCTGGGCTACGTGTTTCCAAAGCCGTGGGCAGACCGGAACCCGGACCTGCTGAACCGGTTTGACCAGGCGCTGCGGCAGGCCAAAGCCGAACTTGCAGATAATCCGGCGCACTGGGAGACGCTCAGGCCACTCATGCGTGCCGACGATGACGCTGTGTTCCAGGCTCTGCGCGCCGGGTTTATTGCGGGCATTCCGGCACCTCTGGACCTGAACCGCATCGACGATCTCCAGCGTTTGCTCAGACTGGCGGGAACGAAAAACGACACGCCGTTACCGGATACCCTGTTTTTCAGGCCCACCCCGTGAAACCTCCACGCTGGGCCTATTGGATCATGCTGCCCCTGGCGGCGCTGGTTTGGGCCCTGACGGCGGCGATCCTGGACACAGCACTGCTGCCAACACCGGCAATAGTGCTGGAGAGCTTTTGGCAGTCGGTCCAGACCGGCGAGATGCAATATCACCTGGGCGTGACCCTGCGCCGGGTGGTCATCAGTTTTGTAATTGCGATGACACTCGGCACCCTGCTGGGTGTCTGGATGGGACGCTCATCGCTGGCCAATGCTCTTTTTGACCCGCTGCTGGTGTTGTTCCTCAACCTGCCGGCGCTGGTCGTCATCATCCTGCTTTACGTCTGGTTCGGGCTGGTGGAAACCGCCGCTGTGATGGCGGTGGTGATCAATAAGGTGCCCAATGTCGCCGTCACTGTGCGGGAGGGCGCCCGCAGCCTGGACGGGCGGCTGGAACAAATGGCCCGGGTTTACCGGTTCAGTCACTGGCAACGGGCTGTGCATGTCTGGGTGCCGCAGCTATTCCCGTACATGATGGCGGCAACCCGGGGCGGGCTGGCGCTGATCTGGAAAATCGTGCTGGTGGTGGAACTGCTGGGCCGTTCCAACGGCATCGGCTTCCAGCTTCATATGGCGTTTCAGGTCTTCGATGTGGCGAGCATCCTGGCGTACAGCCTGGCGTTTATTGCAGTGGTGCAGCTGATCGAGCTGGTTATTTTGCAACCGATGGAGCGCAGGGCTTCGCGATGGCGCACGGTGGGA
This sequence comes from Marinobacter sp., assembly GCA_041688195.1. Classification (GTDB taxonomy): domain Bacteria; phylum Pseudomonadota; class Gammaproteobacteria; order Pseudomonadales; family Oleiphilaceae; genus Marinobacter. Next base: position 2,287 of record JBDNIR010000249.1, on the reverse strand, counting down.
GCGCAACATGCTTGACCTGCAGATCGACGGCATCGCGGCGGGCCACCCGGTGCTGGGGGATATTTTTGTTAAGGTTGGCGCGGGGGATCGCATCTGCCTGTTGGGACCGTCCGGAGTGGGCAAGACCACGTTACTCAATGGTATTGTCGGCCTCGACCGCCGCCTGACCGGTCAGATGATCAGAGCGCGGGCGGGCCTGCGCATCGGCTACCTTTTCCAGGAGCATCGTTTGCTGCCCTGGCGTACCGTACGGCAAAACCTATTACTGGTCGGTGCCAGCCCTCGCGAAATCGACCAGTTGTTAGCGCAAGTGGGCCTCGGTGATACCGGTGATGTCCTGCCTGACCAGCTTTCCCTGGGTATGGCCCGGCGCGCTGCTCTGGCCCGCTGCCTCGCAATCAAACCCGACCTGCTGTTACTGGATGAGCCTTTTGCGTCCCTTGATCCGGCCCGTGCCCGCGAGTTGCGGGCATTGATCAGCACATTGCTGGACGACTATCCCGGCATGGCAATGATCTGTGTCACCCACGATCCCCGTGACGTAGACCGCCTCGCCAACCGCCTCTGGTATCTGGACGGCACGCCCGCACAATTACAGTGGGATGATGCGCTGACCTCATCCGCGACCGCAGAAGAGTTAACGGTGCGGTTACGGGCATTGGCGGGGTCTGCCTAAGCACCTTTGGCGCCCAGAATTTTAGTACGCTGGGGCCGAAAACCGGCAGTCGCCAGCAACGCCAGCGCCACGGTCACTCCCGCAGTAATTCCATAAGCCACCGGATTCCATTCCAGGTACAGCGCGAAGCGGATGGCTTCGACAGCGTGGGTGAAGGGGTTGAACTGGCAAATCCAGTAAAGCCAGGGGCTGGCTTCCTGCATTTTCCAGAGCGGATAGAGCGCCGAGGACAGGAAGAACATCGGGAAGATGACAAAATTCATCACGCCGGCAAAGTTCTCCAGTTGCTTTATCCAGGTGGCAATCAGCAACCCCAGGGCGCCCAGCATCAAGGAAGCCAATAACAGAGCTGGCAGCACCGCCAGATAACCCCAGGCAGGCGGCTCCACATCCAGCAGCCGTGCTACCAGCAGGAAAACGTACACCTGCCCGATCGACACGATACCCATGGACAGCAGCTTGGTGATCAGCAGGAAGGGCCGCGGTAAGGGGCTCATCAGCAACACCCGCATGCTGCCCAACTCCCGGTCATACACCATGGAGAGTGCGCCCTGCATGCTGTTGAACAGCACGATCATGCCGCACAGGCCGGGGGCAATGTAGGTCTCGTACGTGATGTAAGTCTGGTAGGGCGGAATGATGGACACCCCTAAAACTGCGCGGAAACCGGCGGCAAATACCACCAGCCACAGTAACGGGCGCACCAGGGCACTGAAGAAGCGGGTGCGCTGCTGCCAGAACCGCAACCACTCACGAACCTGGATGCCGACAAAACAATGCCAGTAATGGGCGGGTGTCATGAGGATCCGGCTCCGGTCAGGGCATGAAAGGTGGTGGCCAGGTCCGGCTGACCTTCGTGCTCGCACAGCGCCTGACCTTCGCCGTTAGCCAGCAACGCGCCCTCGTGCAGGATCAGCACCCGGTCCTCCGGTTGTACTTCCTCAATTAAATGAGTGGCCCAGAGCGCGGTCAGGCCATCGTCGGCGCAGAGATTGCGCACATGACTATTCAGCGCGGCGCGGCTGGCAACATCGAGGCCCACCGTGGGCTCGTCCAGCAACAACAAGGTAGGGTGGTGCAGCAGGGCGCGGGCAATTTCCACCCGGCGCCGGTGGCCACCATTCAGCAACCGCACCGGGTCATTGGCACGCTCCGCCAGGGTGAATCGTTCCAGCTCCCGGTCACTGCGCAGCCGTGCTTCCTTGCGGGACAAACCGTGCAGGGCAGCATGATATAGCAGGTTCTGGCGTACTGTCAGGTCGAGGTCCAGGGCGTTCTGCTGGAACACCACGCCAATCTGTTTCATGGCATCCGCCGGTTGTTTGCGCAGGGATTGACCATCCATGAACAGCTCACCGGTTTGCAATGCCAGCAGGCGGGTCACCAATCCGAATAAGGTTGATTTGCCAGCCCCGTTGGGACCCAGCAGGGCGTGGAAACGGCCAGAGGCCAGCGTAAAGCTGACCTCTTTGAGGACCTGTTTCGAGCCATATCGGAATCCGATATCACGGGCTTCAATGGTCATGATTGTACTCTGAATCAGGATCAGGACGACGGCGCGATCACCACACCCCAGGGATAGCGGCCAACTTTGATGGATTTGATCACCTT
>JBDNIR010000248.1:0-14190 GCA_041688195.1 Marinobacter sp. | reverse complement strand
TTTGGCTTTCTTACCAATCCCTTCACTTTCAATGTAATTGTTAAGTGAGCGCGTCAAGGCTGCCCGGAAGCCGGCGAGGTGAGTACCACCGTCGCGCTGAGGAATGTTGTTGGTAAAACAGTACAGGTTTTCCTGGAAGGCGTCGTTCCACTGCATGGCGATTTCGACGGTAATGCCGTCTTCACGCTCTTTCACAAAGTGAAACACCCGGTTTATCGGCGTCTTGTTGGTGTTGAGATGCTCAACAAAGGCCTTTAAACCACCTTCGTACTGGAATATTTCTTCTTTACCAGAGCGTTCGTCCTGAAGACGAATACGCACACCATTATTCAGAAATGCCAGTTCTCTTAGGCGCTTGGCAAGAATGTCGTAGTGAAACTGAATGTGGGTGAAAGTTTCAGGAGACGGAACAAAATGCACGTCGGTGCCGCTTCGGTCCGTATCGCCCACAGTGTGTAACGGGCTATCAGGAACACCGTGGGTATAGAGCTGCTCGTAAACTTTGTTCTCACGGCGAATGGTCAGTTTCAGCTTTTCAGACAAAGCGTTCACCACTGAGACGCCCACACCGTGCAAACCACCGGATACTTTGTAACTGTTATCGTCGAACTTCCCGCCGGCATGTAGCACCGTCATGATGACTTCCGCAGCTGAGACCCCTTCTTCTTCATGAAGGTCTACCGGGATGCCCCGTCCGTTGTCTCTGACCGTAACGGATTCCTCAGGGTGTATCACCACGCCAATTTCGGTGCAATGCCCTGCGAGCGATTCATCGATGGAGTTATCCACCAACTCGAACACCATGTGGTGGAGACCGGTGCCATCATCTGTATCACCGATATACATGCCGGGTCGCTTGCGAACCGCATCGAGGCCTTTAAGGACTTTGATATTCGAGGAGTTGTAGGTCGACGTTGTCATTCGGACGCTCCTAAAGCGCTGATCTTTTATACTTCCGTTAATCCGCCATGTTCCACGTGGAACATTTTGAAATCGGGCATGGTATGTCGCCACAATGCTTGGGGCTGCGGCTGCTCAATAGAGGTCAGAAAAACCTGACACCTGAGCTCTCGGAGTTTCTCGGCAAGCATGGCTCGATGCCCGCCATCCAACTCCGCATTAATATCATCCAACAAAAAGGTGACCTGCTTGCCCAAGATGTTCAAAACTATCCCTTGCGCAATCTTCATCAGGATCACTAGAGTTTTCTGCTGGCCCCGTGAAAACGTTTCTGAGACCGGCCGCCCCTGAAACCGCATTCGAATATCGGCGCGGTTAGGGCCGTAGAGTGTATGACCCATTCGCTGCTCTTGCTCTCGATGCTGAACCAAAACATCTGCCAAGGATTGACTAATATCCCAACCGGGGAAAAAGTCAATTTTCAACCCTTCGGTCCAGGGCGTTTCAACTTCCACAAGAAGCGCATCAAACGCGGTCTTGAAGAGAATAAAGGCTTTGCGACGAGCCTCGGTCACCTGGTTTGCCAAACTGACGTACTGGCTATCCCAAACGCGAATCAGCGCGTCGTCTAGTCTACCATTTCTGAGCATTTGATTCCGATGCGATGTTACTCTTTGACACTGCTGCCATGCAGACGAAAATGAAGGTTCCACGTGGAACACCGACCAGTCCAAAAACTGTCTACGTTTTCCCGGACCACCCGCAACGATATCGAAAACACCCGGATCAATCACTGAAACAGGAAAATGACGCGCCAACAGTGACAAGCTGCGAACAGCTTCTCCATCCACCTTTAATCGCGTTTCTTTAGCCGCGATATCCCTTGAAATACCGAGCCGATGAACAATCGTTTCCGATCTTCCTGATGACCGCTCTACCTGGCCGGTCAACCCATGGTCCAGCCCGCCAAAGACTGTCAAGCGATCGTGATTGTGCGCGCATACTGCCTGATGGCGGCCCACCCTAAAGGAACGTCCAAGACCTAGGTAACCAATGGCTTCAAGAAAACTCGATTTACCACTGCCGTTTTCGCCGAACAAAAGATTCATTGAAGGGGAGAATGCCACTGGCGCGCCGTCGAGATTGCGAAAATATTCCGTCTGCAACTTAACAAGCGCCATAAAGGATAAACGTCCAAGGCAGGGGGGGGTGTGACTTGTATCCAGGAAGCCGGGTCTACATCAGACCCGGCTCAAACAACCAATGTGTCCGGTGTTGTCAGTGGAGCATCATCGTCAGTCGTTCGTCCATAAACATATCCATTTCCGGTGCCAGGATATGGACGTACCGATCAAAATACAGAAATTGCTTAAGCAACAACGCAAATTCTCTGGGGAAGTGAAGGCCATGACTTTCACCAATCTTCACCATATCCATCAGGATGTTATTGACCTCGTCTTCGGTTTGATCAGGCTGGTAAGGGGTCGCATCAGGCACCATGTGATTCATCTGTTGATAGAGCCGTCTGAGATCACCCGCAAGGGCTTCAACACTCACAGCCTCCCGGGTAATGCCGATACGTATCATGGCATCCGCCATGCCTTCGAAGTGACCCACCATTACCGCCGAAATAAAGTCCGACACAGCTTGCCAGGTGTCCGGTCTGATCCGGCCAACAATGCCAAAGTCTATGAACCCGACCCGGCCATCGGTTAACACCATCAGGTTACCCGCGTGCACATCGGCGTGGAAGAATTCACACTGTGTCAAACTGGCAAACCAGGTATTCATCGCAGTGATCAGTGTACGCTCGGGGTCCCGCGAATAACCTTTGATGCTCTCCATGTCGGTTAAGGGTACGCCATGAAAACGCTCCATCGTCAGAATCCGGCGAGTACTGCAGTGCTCATAAACCCGGGGCGCTGTCGCTTCATCATTATGGGTACTCTGCAAAAATTCATGGAACACTTTTAAATTATTAGCTTCCTTGATGAAGTCACACTCTTCCATCATGGTGCGCTGAATTTCTTCAACAATTTCGGAAAGCGATGTCCAGGACAATTTCGGCGCAATCATTTCGAGGATTCTGGCCGACAGATAGAGGAAGTTGAGATCTGTCAGAAGGATGTTTTCAACGCCCGGCTTCTGTACCTTGATAACCACATCTTCACCCGTTTTCAGTCGAGCCGAGTGCACCTGTGCAATGGATGCCGATGCAAGCGGCACGGGGTCGACAGATTCATACACGTCGCTGATCGGGCAACCCAACTCCTGTTGAATGATTTTCTTCATCACGCCAAAGGGTAGGCTGGGGGTTCTGTCCAAACAGTACTGAAATTCTTCAACGTACTCCTTGGGAAAGAACGTTGGCGAACTGGCAATAAATTGGCCCAGCTTGATGTAAGTAGCCCCGAGGGATTCAAACGTCTGACGTAACAGCCGAGGTGTCGGGGGACGATCACCTTTTAGCCAGTTCAAACCGGTACGGCCCAGAACCGACGCCGTCTGGCCGATCCTGAACGCGCCCTTGACACCATTGGTCATTGCGCTCATAGGTTCTTCCACCTTAACTCTACTGTTGCCTTAGGGAGCGAGACTTATAAATCAAACGTTGCGACCCCGGCCTTTATAGCCGCATCGGCATCACAACGTAGAGGCAGCCAGTGCCATTCTGACCTTCAATTAACGCACTCGAATTTGGATTCGCAAGTGTAATTTTCACTTGCTCCTCATCCAGTGCGTTCAATACGTCCACCAAATAGCCTACATTAAAACCGATCTGCAGCGATTCTCCCTGATAATCTACTGCAAGCGCATCCTCAGCCTGTTCCTGATCGGGATTATTGGCGAACACTTGCAGTTCACCCGATGCCAGGTTGAGACGCACACCACGAATGTTCTCGTGGGACAGGATACCCGCACGCTGCAAGGTGTTTTTAAGAGTTGCACGATCCGCCAGAACAATCTTGTCGCCACCACGGGGGATGACCCGGTTGTAGTCCGGAAATTTGCCTTCAATCAATTTGGAGGTAAAGGTGTATGCCCCCACCGTCGCCCGCAGGTGATTGTCCCCAATCACCAGGGTCACCGACGTTTGCACATCATCCAGCAAACGGGCCAGTTCCAACACACCCTTCCGTGGCACAATGACCTGACGCGGATCCGGACAGCCGGTTGCGACATCAAAATGTGCCATGGCCAACCGGTGGCCATCGGTGGCAACAGTCCGGACATGATCCTTGTCCACTTCCAGCAGCAGACCATTCAGGTAATACCTGACATCCTGCTGCGCCATGGCAAAAGCTGTGGCATCCAGCATCCTGCCCAGTTCACCCTGGGGAATCTCCAGCCGGAAACTTTCAGGCTCGTCTTCCACGTTGGGGAAATGCTCTGCCGGCAACGTCGCTAACGTAAAGTGGCTGGCACCGCAACGCAGGTGTAGCCGGTCGCCTTCCAGAGCCAGCTCAATCGGCGACTCTTCACCAAGTGCCCGACAAATATCCGACAGCTTGCGAGCAGGGACTGTAATCCGGCCCGGCTGGTCGATATGAACAGGTGTGACCCGGCCCACCAGCTCAACTTCCATATTAGTGCCTGTCAGGGTAAGTGTATTGCCCTCTGCTTCCATCAGGACATTAGACAACACCGGCATGGTTTGTTTGCGTTCAACAACACCGGCAATGGACTGTAACGGTGTTAGCAAGGCTTCTCGGCTGATCGTCAGTTTCATGGCACTCAGCATTCTTGTGGTTGGATGGAGGGTGTGATTTCAGGTTGTCAGTAGACGCATAAAATTCTGATAGTCTTCCCGGATATTCGGGTCCGTTCCCTGCAATTCGATGATTTTCTTGCACGCATGCAGAACCGTAGTATGGTCACGCCCGCCAAAAGCATCGCCAATCTCAGGCAGACTGTGATTGGTGAGTTCTTTCGCAAGCGACATGGCGACCTGTCTTGGTCGGGTGATAACCCGGGTTCTGCGCTTGGATAACAGATCCGCCACCTTAATTTTGTAATACTCAGCCACCGTACGCTGAATATTATCGATACTGACCTGTTTTTCATGCAGTGCCAATAGATCCTTGAGACTTTCCCGAATAAACGGCGGCGTAATTTCTGAACCCGTGAAGTGAGCATTCGCTATCACCAGACGAAGCGCCCCTTCAAGTTCTCTGACGTTTGAACGAATCTTCTGTGCAATAAAAAACGCCGCCTCACTGCTCAGCCGAACATTCACTTGCTCGGCTTTTTTCATCAGTATCGCCACCCGGGTCTCAAGTTCCGGTGGTTCGACCATGACCGTCAAACCCCAGCCAAAACGCGACTTGAGTCGCTCTTCCATATCCACAATTTCTTTCGGGAACCGGTCACACGTCACAATCACCTGTTGCCCGCCTTCAAGCAAAGCATTAAAGGTGTGGAAAAACTCTTCCTGTGAGCGCTCTTTACGGGCGAAAAACTGGATATCGTCAATCAATAACGCATCCACCGAACGGTAGTAACGTTTGAATTCACTGATCGCATTCAGTTGAAGCGCTTTTACCATATCCGCTACAAAACGCTCTGACCGCAAATAAGCAACCTTGGCCCCGGCGTTGCGACGGACAATGTCGTTGCCAATCGCATGCATCAGGTGAGTTTTACCCAATCCCACACCCCCGTAAAGAAACAAAGGGTTGTAGGCACCACCCGGATTCTCGGCAACCTGCATGGATGCTGCACGGGCGAGCTGGTTTGATTTACCCTCAATAAAGGTGTCGAAAGTAAACCCTTCATTAAGAAAACTTCGGTGATTTATGTCGCCCTCGATCTGAACCAACCGGCGATCACTATTAATATGATTAATGTGCCGCCGACTCGGACGTTCAGCAACACTCGCGGAGACTCCTTGTTCTTCTTCATTAGCCACCCCTGGGTCATCCCGAAATCCAGACTTTTTCTGATGCGCGGAAGCTTCAACCAGCTTGCCCGCTTTTGGGGCAGAACCGACACTCATGTTAATTCGGGGGGCCTGGCCACCTTCCAGGTCCTTGAGCACCTCTTCGATTCGCCTCAGATATTTCTCGTTTACCCAGTCCATAACAAAACGATTCGGAGCGAACAGCATAAGCTGGCCTTCCCGATGATCTGACTGTAAAGGTCTTAACCAGGTATTAAACTGTTGAGCGGGAAACTCATCCCGGAGTATTTCTAGACATTGATGCCAAATTCTTTGCGGCACGACAGCCTGCCTCTGATGCTGTAGGAGTTCCTCTGACCCGGTTAACCCGGAATCTTATTCTTCGAGATGACGTCGGATTCTACCCCCCAGACCCCTAGAGTGAAAGCCCTAAACCAAATTAATAAACAGCCTGTGTATAATTTAAAACTTATTTTTCAATAAATTACAAATTTATATACATGGTTATGTACAGATAAAAGTCTGAAAAAGTTACCCACAGCACTCTGTTGATAACCCTACCTGAACCCTGTTTATATCCGGTGTACCAAACCATGAATAAGTCAGACAATCGCCCATACCCAAACTTACTCACATACTGTCAGACACTTGCCCACAGTGCTCAACCCCTGTCATCAACTGCCTTGTCATTACCACAAACTATTGATTTTAAAATATATAAAAGGCTTATCAACAGAAAAACGCTTCCCTAATAACAGTAGTAATTAAAAGGATTAAAAGACTTAAAAGACTTAATGAATTAATAACTGCCAGCGATTCGGCGGTCAGAACATGACTTTTCAGGTAACTGGTATTTGCCATTGAATTCGGCTGGCATATTGACTAGAATGCCGCACCTGTTTTGACTGTTCATTTTACAGACAACATCTGATTCTAAACTTCGTTATGTGAGAGCATCACCATGAAAAGAACGTTTCAACCCAGTAACCTGAAGCGTAAGCGTGTTCACGGTTTCCGTGCCCGTATGGCCACAGCGAACGGACGTAAAGTCGTTTCCCGCCGTCGTGCCAAAGGCCGTGCGCGCCTGACTGCGTAAGTCACCGCAAGCCTTATGGGAATTTTCGCTTTTCCGAGATCATCACGATTGCTGACACCTCGGGACTACAGCGAAGTTTTCAGTGACGTACAGGTTCGAGTACCACACAAGCATTTTCTGGTTCTGGCAAAACCCAATACAGTGGGTCACGCCAGAGTCGGGCTTGTGTTTTCAAAAAAGAATTTGAAGCACGCAGTGCAACGTAACCGTGTCAAACGACGGGTACGTGAAACGTTCCGACACCAGCCAGACCTGCCCCCACTGGACATTGTGGTATTGAGCAGACAAGGGTTGGCGACTGTTGAGAATACGGAACTCAATCTCATGCTTGCTGACCTCTGGCAGCGCCTGATTCGAAAGGCCCGCCAAACAAGCTTGCCTGCCAAACCAACTGCCCCAGGTGAAAAGGGTGCCAATTGATGCGTAAGCTTCTGCTCTTCCCTATCCGGGTTTACCAGTACGCCATCAGTCCTCTCATGGCCAGTCATTGCCGCCATTACCCCACCTGCTCTGCTTATGCCATTGAAGCAATCACTAATCATGGCGCACTTCGTGGGCTCATACTGGCAGTAAAACGATTATTACGGTGTCATCCCTGGGCCGAGGGAGGTTATGATCCTGTCCCAGATGTGAAATCTCATCAAATCAATACTACTCGCGGTTGTTGCCGGCAGGCTCACAGCTCTTCCAACGCTAACCAGACGACGCACTGAGTTTATGGATATTCAACGAATTGTACTATTTGCCGGTCTCGCCGTAGTCAGTTACATGATGGTTCTGGCCTGGAACGAGGACTATCACCAACCGCAAACTGCTCAGGTATCAGAACAAAGGGCTTCTGAAACTGACCAGACTGGTGATACGAGCAACGAATTTTCATCGCCGCAAGGCACCGCAGATGCAGATGAAGAGTTCTCGATACCTCGGCAAGGTAGCTACGGTAATACCGACAGTGCGAGCCCTACTCGTGTTAGTGAACAGTTAATCACGGTCACCACCGACGTGCTCGAACTGAAAATTGATCCTGTTGGCGGCAACATTATTGAAGCAGCCATGCTGCAATACGATCAGGAACTCGACAGCGAAGCTCCCCTGAAATTGCTGGAGAACTCCGCAAACCGCATTTATATGCTCGAAAGTGGCATGATAGGACGCGATGGCTTCGACAGCAGCCGGAACGGCAGCACGCCGCAATATTCGACAAACGCATCGTCTTATAGCCTGGGAGAAAATCAGGATTCCCTGACCGTTAATCTAACGGTAACCAGTGACAGCGGTGTTACGGTTACCAAGCAGTATCAACTCTCGCGGGATAGCTACGAAATCAGCGTTCGATACCTCATTAACAACCAGTCAGGCGAAGCTTGGCAAGGCAATTTTACCGGTAAGATTATCCGTGATCAAAGCGCTGATCCTACCGCCCAGAACAGCATGGGGATCCAGGCGTTCCTCGGTTTGGTCGTCAGTACCCCAGAAGATCCTTATGAAAAGTACAAATTCAGTGACCTTAACGAAACGCCCGTAAAGAAGGCGGTATCCAATGGTTGGATGGCCTTTCTCCAGCACTACTTTCTCACAGCCTGGATACCTGAACCCGGACAAACGCACCAGTTTCAGACCAACCAACGCAATAATCTTTATGTGATGGGTTTTGTCAGCCCAGCTACAGTGATCGAACCGGGACAAACCGGCGAAGTTGGTGCTAAAACCTACATCGGTCCCAAGATCATTGACCGGCTTGAAAATGTGACACCAAACCTCGACCGAACGGTTGATTTTGGCTTCCTGTTCTTCATTGCATTACCACTCTTCATGATACTGGACTGGTTTCACGGGATAGTAGGCAACTGGGGTGTCGCTATTATCCTGTTAACAGTGCTGGTTAAAGGGGTGTTCTTCCACTTGTCAGCCACCAGTTACCGTTCAATGGCCCGGATGCGTGCTGTCGCGCCCCAACTGACACGCCTGAAAGAACTTCACGGCGATGACCGGCAACGTATGTCCCAGGAAATGATGGGGCTGTATAAGCGTGAGAAGATCAATCCTCTCGGGGGTTGCTTGCCGATTCTGGTGCAGATGCCGGTATTCATTTCGCTCTACTGGGCACTGTTTGAGAGTGTGCAACTGCGTCATGCACCTTTTGTTTTGTGGATCAATGACCTGTCGGTGATGGACCCGTACTTCATTCTGCCAATCCTGATGGGTGCCAGTATGTTCATCCAGATGAGTCTGAACCCGACACCGCCGGACCCTATGCAGGCCAAGATTATGAAGATGATGCCCATTGTCTTCACTGTTTTCTTCCTCTGGTTCCCGGCCGGTCTGGTGCTTTACTGGCTGACCAACAACATACTGTCGATTGCACAGCAGTGGTACATTACACGCAAGATTGAAGCAGAAGTTGCCACCAGAAAACACTGAGTGTTAAACCAGTCCCGGTGAAAAGGCTCCTTCTAAAGGGGCCTTTTTCCGTTAAGAATGATCTGATAGACGACCTTTTATGACTCACCCAACCGATACCATCGCTGCTATTGCTACTGCCCCTGGACAAGCGGGGGTTGGAATCGTCCGGGTATCGGGCCCGAAGGCGCGGGCAATGGCGAGGCAGTTGTTGGGGTTTGAACCGAAACCACGTTATGCCCATTACGGCCCGTTTCACGAATCTAACGGAGCGGTTATTGACGAAGGCATTGGCTTGTTCTTCCCCAACCCTCATTCCTTTACCGGAGAGGATGTCTTTGAGCTTCAGGGCCATGGCGGTACGGTGATTCTGGATATGCTGTTGCGCATGGTCTGCGACCTTGGCGCGCGCCTTGCCCGGCCCGGTGAGTTTTCCGAACGGGCGTTCCTGAATGACAAGCTCGACCTCACCCAGGCGGAAGCCATCGCTGATCTGATTGAGAGTAGCTCGGAACAAGCTGCGCGATGTGCAGTGCGATCTTTACAGGGCGCGTTTTCATACCGTATAGATGCCTTGGTAACGGTGATCACTCAGCTGCGAATTTACGTGGAAGCAGCGATTGATTTTCCGGAAGAGGAAATTGATTTTCTGGCAGATGGCAAGGTTGAGAATGACCTTTGCGCTTTGATGGCTGATCTGGATCAGATACTCTCGGAAGCCCAGCAGGGAACCATTTTACGAGAGGGCATGAGTGTGGTGATTGCAGGTCGTCCCAACGCAGGAAAATCCAGTCTTCTGAATGCTCTGGCAGGTCGGGAGGCCGCCATTGTAACTGCCATTGAAGGTACCACCCGGGATGTGTTGCGTGAACATATTCACATCGATGGTATGCCCCTTCATATTATCGATACTGCCGGGCTTCGTGACAGCCCGGATGAAGTGGAGCAAATCGGCATTGCCCGTGCCTGGGCTGAAATTCGCCAAGCAGATCGCATCCTGTTAATGGTGGATGCAACGACCACCGATAAAACCACACCCCATGAAATCTGGCCGGACTTTATTGACCAGTTGCCAGACGCCGCGCCCGTTACGGTGATTCGCAACAAAGTGGATCTGAGCGGTGAGCCTGTTGGGCTTACCGATTCGGGTGATAACCAGGCGCCGGTCATCCGGCTGACTGTAAAATCAGCAGACGGCCTCGAGGTTCTTCGTGATCATCTTAAACAGTGCATGGGATTTGCCACAACGACCGAAGGTGGCTTCCTGGCGCGCCGTCGTCATCTCGACGCGCTTGAGCAAGCCCGTTCTGCCTTGCTTCAAGGTCAGCAACAGCTGAAGGGGTACGGAGCGGGTGAACTGCTGGCAGAAGACCTGCGCTCCGCCCAGGATGCGCTTGGGGAAATCACTGGCGCCATGACACCTGATGATTTACTTGGAAAGATTTTCAGTAGTTTCTGTATTGGTAAATAGCAATGCCTGAAAATATCTCAATCGGTCATTCTCAGGGGTCAACTCACGAAACGGAAAAAATCGTACGCTAAGGCTCTCGCGGTGTCCGTAGCGACCGGAGTCGGGGCAGGACATCGACGAAGCGCTGCTCTCGCACCAGAAAGGAGCGGCTGTCCAGCAACTTTCCGTCCCGGGTGGCCAATGCACAACCAAATTCGATAATTTCCATGTTGTGAACGGCCTGAGGTTCGCCGCTTGGTGTTGTCCGACGCTCCCAGCAGGTGGCCTCAAGGTCGACGACCAGTAAAGTGCGTTCATGCATCTGCAGACTTCCTCTTGATTCAATCAATAATGTACCTGGAGGGGCTACCTATTCAGTACGAAAGGTTCCATAGAACTACCTACTCAGGCATTCAAAAGGGTCCATTGGGTAGCCTGCCTTCATGGTGACTTATGAAGTGCGATTGATCATATATTTAGCTGGGCATGGTTTACAGGGAGCCATCACCCCCCCACGGTCTCAGTCTATTACATGCAGGAGGCCGGAGAATGAGCGGTACCACCGGGCGAACGCCAGTCGGATGGGCCTATGGAGATCATTGACAACCATGCTCCAAAAGGGTACATTTTTTAATAAACAAGAGTGCAGAATGACAGTTTACAAAACTAAATCGTTCGACAAAACGCAAAATAGCGACCTTACAGATGAAGCCTTGATTCAGGTGTGCCGCAATTTAGAAAGCGGGTTAATTGATGCAGATCTTGGGGGGCTCTTTACAAACAGCGCGTAGCGCGTGCCGGCAAGGGTAGTAGCAGTGGTTTCCGAGTGATAGTGGCCGCCAAGATAGGTGAGAACTATTTTTTTCTCTATCTGTTCCCGAAAAATGAACGCGATAACATCACCAAACCGGAAAAAAAGCACTGAAGGAATTGGCAAAAATCTATTTCAGTTTTGACGCGAAAACAGTAGAAAAACTATTGGAATCTGGTGAATTGATTAAAGTGAGACAATAGCTATGAGCGACATCCTAAAAACAGTACACACAACCACTGTTGGCTTGCACCAGCAGGGTGCTATAGACAAAGTGACTATGCGCAAGTTCAGTAACCTGTGTTTGACGCAGATACACGATTTTTCTCCAGACCAAGTTAAGCAGATTCGTGAAAAGTACCACCTTAGTCAGCCGGTCTTTGCGCAGCACCTGAACGTCAGCGGAAAACTCGTTAAAAAGTGGGAGCAGGGAGTCAGCAGCCCTAAAGGAGCCGCGCTAAAACTTTTAGTGCTGGCCGAAAAAGAGGGACTGGAGGCGATCGCTTAAACAATCGTCTGCGTGTTCTGCGGAATCCCGCCGTTGAGTCCTAGTTTAAGAACCCTGCGTTTGATCTCCGCTATTCTGGCTCCTAACCAGATGCTGGCTTTGTTTGAAGCTTCTTTATCATCGGGCTCTTTTGAAACCAATCCTTTCAAAAATAAGTGATGTTTCAGCCGAGCTTTTCTTAAATAAAACCAATTCTCAAAATAGATTAGAGAAAGGGTCAAGTGAATCGCAATGAAAACACCGAGGCCGACAACGAGCCAAGATGGGATGGTGTACACTACCCTCCTCCGATCTTTCTTTTAAGTTGATCGCGGATATCTTGAAGAAGATAGAAGATCGCGAGAAGAACCATTCCGAGGAGTAATGCTTTTTATTGGCACATATCCTGCCAATGTTCGCGCTCAACCCTTCAAGGAGAAATCAGTTGGCGCTCTTGAGTTTCGTGAACGACCGGTCGGACCAAATCTGGCTCGCGTCGTGGCAACACTTATCACTCGTGGTGCAATCCCTGACGTTAGCAGTCGCACTGTCATTGATTCTCGCCTTCCTCGTCTATAACAGCCAGAAACTAAGCGCGGTGGCAAACGGACTGTCTGCGGTGGGGCTAACCATTCCCTCTTTTGCGTTGATCGGTCTTCTTATTGCCCCGCTCGGGTTTGGCGTGACACCGTCAGTGGTGGTTGTCACCTTTTTTGCCGTGCTCCCAATTCTGCGCAATGCGATTGTCGGGCTCAGCGGTGTCGACAAAGCCATTGTCGAATCGGCGCGTGGCATTGGTATTAGCCGTACCCGCACGATGCTGACCATCGAACTTCCGCTGGCGTGGCCAATAATTCTCACCGGCGTGAGAATTTCGGCCCAGATGACGATGGGTATTGCTGCCGTGACCGCATACGCTCTGGGCCCCGGGCTTGGGAGTTTTATCTTCTCCGGGCTGTCACGGCTGGGTGGGGCAAATTCACTTGAGGCCGTTGTGGTCGGTGTGGTCGGCGTTCTCCTACTGGCTTTCATTTTAGATCTTCTTCTTGTCGGCATCGGCCGCCTGACTATCTCGCGAGGTATTCGTGTCAGCAACTAACACTCCACAGAGCAACGATCAGGCCTCCCGCACCATCCTGCTAGACAAGGTAACCAAGCATTACCCGGGGCAATTGAAACCCGCCGTTGACGGCCTCACGCTGGAAATACCGGCCGGCAAGATCGTCATGCTGGTCGGCCCCTCGGGGTGTGGTAAAACAACGACGCTAAAGATGATCAATCGGCTTATTGAGCCAACGTCAGGTCGCATTATGCTGGGGGATGAAGACGTTACCGATCTGGACGGCGACAAACTCAGACGGCGAATGGGTTACGTGATCCAGGCCGGCGGCCTGTTTCCGCATATGACAGTGGCCGCGAACATCGCGATTGTCCCGAACATGCTGGGCTGGTCGAAAGACGCGATTTCCAAGCGGATCGATGAACTGCTGGAACTGGTGTCGCTCGACCCTGCGCTCTATCGCGATCGTTACCCGAAAGAGCTGTCCGGCGGCCAACAGCAGCGGGTTGGCGTGGCCCGTGCGCTGGCAGCAGACCCCCCGGTGCTGCTGATGGATGAGCCGTTTGGAGCCGTCGACCCGATAACACGACAGCGCTTGCAGGACGAGCTAGTCCGGATTCAGGAAGAAGTGCAAAAAACGATCGTTTTTGTCACCCACGACTTCGACGAAGCGGTAAAACTGGGTGACTGGATTGTGATCTTTGGTGAAGGCGGGCAGATCGTACAATATGACAGCCCGGAACGAATTCTGGCACAGCCGGCGAATGATTTTGTTGCAGACTTCATAGGCGCGGGTGCAGGGCTCAAGCAGCTGACGCTGGCCCGGGTGCGAGACGTGCAGCTTGACGACGCCGTTACTGCTTCGCCCGGTGAAAAAGGTACCGAGGTGCTGGCGCACATGCAGCAGACCAATCACGATTATGTCGTCATTATTGATGGCCGGGGTCGCCCTATAAGCTGGCTGTCGCGGCGCCAACTGTCGCGTATCGACACCATCGGGCAATCGGAAAACCCCGATCTACCGCTGGTGGCAGAGGGGTCTACGCTGAACGATGCACTCGACGCCATGCTGGCCTCCAGGCTTGG
>JBDNIR010000247.1:0-2850 GCA_041688195.1 Marinobacter sp. | reverse complement strand
GTTCTTATTTCTCAATTGATTTTTCGATACGTCTTCCATCTCAATCGGTTATTGGTTAAACTTACAGGGATTGAAAATATAAGACAATGCCTGCAACCCTCATTTGTGCGCACTGCGGGAAGACCGTACTGCGCAATGTCCGGCTGAAGAAGCCCCAGAAGTATTGTGGTGACGACGAATGTCAGAGAGCCAGAAGACGTTGCTGGAAAAACAAGCAATACAACCAAAACGAAACTTACCGTATAAAATGTCTGGAACAGCAGAAGCGGTGGCGGCAGGGCCAGCCAGCGGATCAATATCAGAAAAACTACCGGGAGAGCCATCCCGGTTATGTACTTCGCAACCGGGAGTTACAGCGGCAGCGTAACAGATCCCGCAGGGAAGCTCCTCAAACAACCATCATAAAGAAGGACACTCTTGTTTTCCATCCCGGGGAAGGTGGGATCTGGTTCCTATCGCAGGCTTGCGGGGAAATGATTGTAAATAGGAACGCATTAAGCACACCTTTCGGTAGTGGTGGTGCTTTTGCTCTGATGGGTGTAAAAGAGGCAAAGATTGTAAATAGGAACGCGTTAACGGCTTCAGGTCCCTGAGGCTGTGGGACAGGGATGATTTTCAGGTAAAACCTGAAATGATTGTAAATAGGAACTCGATTGTCCGGGGTGTACCGGCGGTTTATATTTACCGTCATAAAAGATACCGGAACCATGAGTATAATCATCAAGAAAATCCCTTTAATCGAATTTGACTTATCGTTGTCAGAAATCCGGATCATGCACTATGGCCGGGCATTAAAAGTAGAGAAGTCGATGCAGGTAAATGGACAGTTGCAACCGGTGGTTGCCAGGTCATGTAATGGGGCTTACCAGCTTATCGATGGCTTTAAGCGGTTTTATGCGGCCGAGATTCTTATGATGGACTCATTGGAGTGTCGTGTACTGGATATCAGTCTGGCGCAGGCCAAGATTTTGGTTTTGAGCTACAACCGCACTGCCCAGACGATGGAAATCTGGGAGGAGGCGTTGATATTGCAGGATCTACAGAAGACTCACGACATGGATCAAAAACAGCTGGCCAAGTTAACCGGACGCAGTCGTTCATGGGTGAGCCGTCGGCTGTCTCTGATCGGGAAGATAGATCCTGAGGTAGCCGCTGATATCCAGATGGGTGCTTTGAGTGGCAGTCATGCCCGTGTTCTGATGAAGTTGCCGCGTGGCAACCAACAGGAGGTTGCCCGTACCATTATCGATTGCGGATTATCGACCCGGCAGAGCGACCTGGTGGTCCAGGCCTGGTTGAACGCGGAAGATGCTACCCGGCGGGAATACATACTGGAGCATCCGGAGCTGGTGATCAGGAATCAAGCGTATGACGAACATCCGTACGATGCAAGATTATCTTCCTATGGCAATGAATTATCCTCTTTTACCGGAGATATGATCGAAGCGGTACACTTCATACTCGCTCATCTGAGCGATGATCGCATGGGGCAGTTAAGTCAGTCAGAAAAAGTGATCATCATCCCATACTTGCACAAGGCATCGCAATATTGTAAAAAACTCATTGAATCTATAAGCCATTTACAACTCCCTAAACCATCACACGAACATGAAGAATGAACAATTAGAAAATGCGGTCATCACCCTGCATGGGCAGGGCTGGTCGATTCGCAGGATATCCCGGGAGCTGGGTGTCTCACGCGGACGTATTCGTCGCCTGCTGGCCTCCAATGCAGACCAGCGGGATGTGGCAGAGGGTAAGCATACAAAGCCGCAGCCTGCAAGAAAGAGTAAGTTGGATCCCTACAAGGAATCGATCGGAAAGCTGATAGAGAAATATTCCGATATCACCGGCCAACGCATCTTTGAACATCTTATAGAGCAAGGCTTTAAGGGGAAGATCAGCATTGTCCGAGAATATCTCAGAACCGTCCGTCCTGAGAATCCCAAAACGCCCATCCGGCTGGTAGAGACGGATCCGGGTCAGCGGGCTGCTCACGACTGGAGTGATTACCGGATCACCTTTATCGGCTCGAAAGAAGCAGAGCAGGTGACCTTTTTTAGTTATATCCTGGCATACTCCCGCAGGCAGTATATCGAAGTGGTGAATGACAAGACTCAAAAGACCCTGCTGCGCGTTCTTATAAATGCTTTTATTTACCTGGATGGAGTACCTCTTGAGATCAAGAGCGACAACCAAAAGGCGTGCGTGGATCGCTGGGAAATGGGCCGTCCCCTCTTCAATGCGAAATATCTCCAATTTGCCACCCATTATCAGTTCCAACCTTTGACCATTACTCCCCGGCGACCCATCGAGAACCTGAAAATAGAAAGACCGTTCTATTATCTCGAGAAAAGCTTCCTGAACGGCCGGGAATTCAAAGACAAGCAGGATCTCAAAACACAGCTGCTGCAATGGCTTACCCAGGTCAACGATGTACGCATTCATGCCACTACCCGGGAAAAACCGATAGACCGATATATAAGAGAGCATCCGCATCTACAGATATTGCCTGCTCACCACTTTGATACCACCGAGGTAGTGCATCTGGTGGTCAATTTGGAATCGTGTGTACAGTGGAAAGGATACCAGTACGTAGTCCCTCCCAGGTATATCTTTGAAGTCTGTCCGGTTCGCATTGGGGAGGATCACCTGGACGTGTACGCTCCGGCAGGAGAGCAACTGGCTCACCACCCTATAGCCCGGCCGGACCAGAAGGAACGTTATGTCGGTACTCACCAGAAAACCGGTCGAAAAACCGGTCTGCCCATAGCCGATATCATTGATCGTCTGGAAGCCTTTTCCCCCTTGATGAGTGATTACATCGATCAGGTGAAGCGCCATAAACCC
>JBDNIR010000033.1:0-5781 GCA_041688195.1 Marinobacter sp. | reverse complement strand
GGCAGCATGGTGAGGCTGAAGAGCATCATCAGTATGCCGAGCACTTTTGCGATCACTGGTAAACGCATGAATCAGGCAAATCCTGGTCAGAAGAAAGTCAGCCCCACCTGGAACAGCCGTTCCACGTCCCGTATCCGGGATTTATCCACCAGAAACAGAATGACGTGGTCATCAGGCTGTACACGAAGATGGTCATGGGCAATCAGTACTTCGTTATGCCGCACAATGGCACCGATGGTGGTGCCTTCGGGAAGCGGTATTTCGTCCAGACGTTTGCCAACCACCTTGGACGACCGATGATCACCGTGAGCGATGGCTTCAATGGCTTCTGCAGCGCCCCTACGCAGTGAGTGAACGTTTACTACATCCCCTTTGCGAACGTGGGTCAGCAGACTGCCAATGGTGGTTTGCTGGGGCGAAATGGCGACATCAATTTCGCCCCCCTGAATCAGGTCGACGTAATCCGGGTTGTTGATCAACGTCAGCACCTTGCGGGCGCCGAGACGTTTGGCCAGTAGCGAGGCCATGATGTTGGCCTCGTCGTCGTTGGTGACGGCGCAGAACACATCGGTGCTTTCGATGTTCTCTTCCAGCAGGATGTCCTTATTGGCGGCGTTGCCTTCCAGCACAATGGTCTTGCGCAAGCTTTCCGAGAGCATCACGCAGCGGTCGCGGTTGCGCTCGATCAGCTTGACCTGAAACCGGCCTTCAAGGCTGTGAGCCAGACGCTGGCCAATATTGCCGCCACCACAAATGAAAATGCGCTTGTAGGGTTTTTCCGACGGCTGCAATTCACTCATAACGGACCGGATATGGTCGGTACCGGCGATGAAGAAGACTTCATCACCGTCTTCGATCACGGTATCGCCCTGGGGAATGATGGGCCGGTCCTTGCGGAAAATGGCTGCCACCCGGGTATCGGTTTTCGGCATGTGGGTGCGGAGGAATGATAACTCGTGACCCACCAGCGGCCCGCCCTTGGTAGCTCGAATCGCCACCAGCCGAACCAGGCCTTTGGAGAACTCCAGCACCTGCAGGGCACCGGGGTATTCAATAAGTCGGGTAATGTGTTGCGTAACCACCTGCTCGGGGCTGATCAGTACATCGATCGGGAAGCCATTTTCACCAAACAGTTCCTTACGCGACAGATAGGCGTTTGCCCGCACCCGGCTGATTTTGGTTGGGGTTTTGAACAGGGAATTGGCAACCTGACAGGCCACCATATTGACCTCGTCGCTGCTGGTAACCGCAATCAGCATATCAGCGTCTTCGGCGCCAGCCTGGCGAAGGACTGATGGGTAGGAGCCACTGCCTTGTACTGTCCGTATATCAAGCCGGTCCTGAAGTTCCCTGAGCCGCAGCCCGTCACTGTCAATGACGGTGATGTCATTGGCTTCGTTGGCGAGGTTTTCGGCCAGAGTTCCGCCGACCTGGCCGGCACCGAGAATGATAATTTTCATGTCGCAACTACCTGACTGGGCCAGAACATTGAGCTTCCCTTCACTCGTCGATGCGTTCCAGGCACGCGTAGAAAAAACCGTCGTGAGACCGGGAGTCCGGCAGTAGCTGGCGCCCGGCCGTGGTATCGATACCCCAGGTTACGTCAGGCTCCAGCAGGCGCGCGGTACTCTCCTGCTTCAGGAACCGCTGGATTATACGGTGATTCTCCTGTGGGAATACAGAGCAGGTCGCGTAAACCATCCGCCCTCCGGGTCTCAGGGTTTTCCACAATGATGCCAGCAAGCCCGTCTGGATAGCGGCCAACGGCGTTATATCCGCTTCCCGGCGCAGCAGTTTGATGTCCGGGTGTCGTCTGATCACCCCACTGGCGCTGCAGGGAACATCCAGAAGGATGCGATCAAACGATGACTGGTCCCACCACTGCTCCAGATTAGCGGCATCGGCTTCCATCAGTGTGGCTGAAAGCCCCATTCGATCAAGGTTTTCCTGAACCCGGGGTAAACGCTCGGCGGACTGGTCAAGGGCGATGACTTCTGCCAGTTCCGGGCATTGTTCGAGAATGGCGCAGGTTTTACCACCTGGCGCCGCGCAGGCGTCCAGCACCCGTTGGCCCGGGGCAAGGCCCAGTAAAGTGGTGCAGAGTTGGGCGGCTTCGTCCTGGACGCTGACGGCGCCGTCAGCAAAACCCGGCAACTTGTCGACACCACAGGGCGACGCCAGCTGGATGCCATAGGGGGTGTAGGACGTGGGTTCTGCCTCAATGCCGGCGTCAGTTAGCCACTGCAGGTAATCGGCCCGGGAAATCTGACTGGCATTCACCCTGAGTGTCATCGGGGCCTGGGCATTGTTGGTGTCAAGAATAGCGGCCCAGGCCTTTGGCCAGTTGTGGCGCAGTTTCTCAACCATCCACTCCGGGTGACTGTATTGGATGCTCGGTGTCACGGGCTGCGGTTCACCTTCCCTCTGGGCGGCTCGCAGTACACCGTTGACCAGGCCGGTCAGGTGGGGTTTATCCAGCGCCCGGCAGGCTTCGACGGTTTCGTTCAGGATGGCATAGGTCGCTTGCTGGCTATGGCGAAGCTGAAACAGCGCGACCAGCATCAGGTGATGAACCACCCGGTCGGGTTTGCGAAGGGGCTTTTTCAGGCGTTGCTTTAGTTCGCCGTCCAGCCGGTGGAACCAGCGGCAAGTGCCATAGCAAAGCGCCTGCAGCTCGGGACGGTCAGTGGCAGGCAGGCTGGCCAGTGCAGACGGCAAACATTGTGACAGCGATTGGCCATGCTCGACAGCGGCGATCACGCTGGCAGCTACAGCCCTCAAAGGAGGCGCGTCGACTGCGATGTTCATTGTAACTCCTGGCCGGGCAGCAACAAGGCTTTGCCACCGTTGATAAGATCAGTGACGGACTGGGGACGGCTGCCGGCCAGTTGAAGACGCTCTACCCGAAGCGCACCCTCACCGCAGGCGATCTCGATACCAGTGCGTGCCCGCGCGAGCACTGTGCCAGGCTTCTGGCCGCCTGTGAGCGGCACCACCGATGCCTGATGAATCCTGATCCGCGCCTGGTCCAGGTCGGTGTAACTGCCGGGGTAGGGGTTGAAGGCCCTGATCTTACGGTCAATTTCAAGCGCGGGCCGGGACCAGTCAATGTGCCCGTCGTGTTTGGTCAGTTTATGCGCGTAACAGGCCTGCTCATCATCCTGGGGCTCGGGTGTCAGCGTGCCTGTTTCAAGTCGTTTTATTGCTTCGACGATTGCCTCTCCACCCATCTCTGCCAGGCGATCATGGACGCTCCCGCCGGTATCAGTGGGTTCGATGGGTGTGGCGGACTTATAGAGCACATCGCCCGTATCCAGCCCGTCCGCCATCTGCATGATGGTGATACCGCTTTCAGTATCGCCCGCCGCTATGGCTCGTTGGATAGGTGCGGCGCCTCGCCACCGGGGCAATAGTGACGCGTGGATGTTAAGGCAGCCGTAGTGGGGAAGGTCCAGCACCGCGCGGGGTAATATCAGGCCGTAGGCGGCGACAACCATCAGGTCTGGATCAAGAGCCTTGAGTTCGGCCTGGGCGTCTGTCGAGTTCAGGCTTTCGGGCTGATAAACCGGCAGCGCCTGTTCGAGCGCTGCCTGCTTGACAGGACTTGGGATAAGTTTGCGGCCACGGCCTGAGGGCCGGTCAGGTTGGGAATACACCCCGACAATCTGATGGCCGTCCGCTAGCAATGCCCTGAGGGCCATCGCGGCAAAGTCCGGTGTTCCGGCAAAAACTAGTCGCACGGGCTGAGTATCTCACTGGAAATGAAAAGACCGTGCAGCTGCCCGGTCCCGATATACGCTTGTGTCGAAAACGCCAACGGGGAATCAGGCACGAATCTTGTTTTGCTTCTCCAGTTTTTTACGAATGCGGGTGCGTTTCAGCGGGCTGAGATAATCCACGAAAAGCTTGCCTTTGAGGTGATCCATTTCATGCTGGATACAGACTGCCAGCAGCCCGATAACCTCCCACTCAAAAGGTTCGCCATCACGCCCCACTGCTTTTATCCTGACATGGTCAATGCGAGTGACATCTTCGTAGAAGCCGGGCACGGAAAGACAACCTTCCTGCATGTCCTGATAATCACCGGCGAGCACTTCGACTTCCGGGTTAATCAGCACCAGGGGCTCGCTGCGATCATCCGACAGGTCAATCACGATAATCTGTTGGTGCACATTGACCTGGGTTGCCGCCAAACCTATGCCGGGAGCGTCGTACATGGTTTCAAACATATCGTCGATGAGCTTTCGGGTCTCATCGGTTATCTGCTCTACAGGCTTGGCGATAGTGCGCAACCTGGGGTCCGGAAATTCAAGAATATCGAGTATCATGACGCATCAGCTCTTTTGCTGGTTCCTCTGTGATCACTGAAATGCGACGGTGTACTGCGCATTTTTCTGTCCTGTGTCTATTATGTTCGGGACGACAGGGCAAGATTCAAGTGAGTTACGCTCTCTATATATCTATTATCCCTTATCTTCGCCATTGAGTACAAACTGAGCAGTCATCGGTAGAATTTACTGGAAGAACAAAAGATAACATCACAATTCGCCAGACTTCTTCTATAGTAGAGGAATAATCGAGATTTAACGGCCCGGGGAAACACGCCCAATCGTTCGATACAGGCACGCGATCAAGGACTTAGACAATGAGGAAATTGCTGTACGCTCTGGCGGCCATCATGCTGCTGTCAACCTCTTGGGCCGCTTGGGCACAGGATGCAGGCCCTGAACTCCGGTCTGATCATCCCGAGCGCTACACTGTCGTAAAGGGTGACACCCTGTGGGATATTTCGTCCCGCTTTCTGAATAACCCCTGGTACTGGCCGGAAATCTGGCACGTCAACCCGCAGGTTAGCAACCCACATTTGATCTATCCGGGTGACAGGCTGGCGCTGGTTTACATTGAGGGCAAGCCAAGGGTGACCAAGGTCGGCGCGTCCAACGGTGTGGTTAAACTGTCGCCCCAGGTGCGCTCGGAGCCGATTGATACGCCGATTCCCGCCATTCCGCTGGATGCGATCAGCAGTTTTCTGACGGAAACACGCATTATCAGCCCGGCTGAACTCGAGGGTGCGCCCTATGTGCTGGAAGGCGAGGACGGCCGGATTGTTACCGGCGCTGGCGACAAGGTTTATGCCCGGGGCGAAATCGCTGCCAACAAAGTCGGGGTATTCCGCCGCCGTAACACGTATGTTGATCCGGTTACCAATGAGTTCCTGGGACTCGAGGCTCGCTCCATCGCCAGCGGTGACATCAGCGCCAGAAACGGTGATGTGCTGACCCTGCAACTGAAACGCTCGAGCGAGGAAGTACGGATTGGTGATCGTTTGCTGGTCAGCGAAGACCGGGCCATCAACACGTCGTTTAACCCCAGTGCGCCGGACGAAGAGATCGAGGGTCTGATGATTTCAGTTGACGGCGGCGTCACCCAGATTGGACAGTATGATGTGGTTGTGGTCAACAAAGGTACCCGTGAGGGCCTGGAAGTGGGCAACGTTCTGGCAGTCTTCAAGAGCGGTAATCTGGTCCGTGATCCGGTGACCGACGAAACCATTGAGCTGCCCTCCGAACGGGCGGGCCTGCTGATGGTTTTCCAGACTTACGAGAAGCTCAGCTATGGGCTGGTGCTTAAGGCTACTCGCCCGCTGTCAGTTGGCGACCGGGTTAAAAATCCCTAACCCGCCAGGATGGCGATCAGGATCAAAGGACAGATCATGCCTTCACCCCAGATTTCTGAACCCTGCGTTTCTCCGTTGTTTGATGCGCCACAGGGCCACTGGCT
>JBDNIR010000246.1:0-5257 GCA_041688195.1 Marinobacter sp. | reverse complement strand
CCGCGGGGCAGGTCGAGGAACGTTACGATATCGACCTTGTCCACGTGAAGCTGGGCGATACCGCCGAAGCCGTGTCACGGGTTGTTGCAGAGAAACAGGGGGTCAACACCTCCGAAGGCGCTGTTGACCTGATCTGGGTCAACGGCGAGAACTTCGCAACGCTTAAGGAGGCAGGCCTGCTGTTTGGCCCCTGGGTCGGGCAACTGCCAAACTTCAGCCTGACAGACCCCGAAAACAACCCCGCCGTGACGACCGACTTTACCGTGCCGGTGGAGGGCCTGGAGGCGCCCTGGGGCAAAGCGCAGGTGGTGTTCTATTATGACAAATCGCTGACTGACAACCCTCCAGGCTCAATGCCGGAACTGCTTGCCTGGGCACAGGAAAATCCCGGTGAGTTTTCCTATCCCAAACCGCCACAGTTTCTGGGCACCACGTTCCTGAAACAGGCTTTAATTGAGCTGACCGACGATGGGGACGCGTTGTATGGACCGGTTGCTGAGTCAGATTTCGCGGCGGTCACAGCGCCCCTTTGGAGTTTCCTGGACCAGCTTCACCCACACCTTTGGCGATCCGCCCGTAACTTTCCCGACAATGGCCCGTCCCTGCGTCGCCTGATGGGTGATGGCGAGCTCAGTCTGGCCTTGTCCTTCAGCCCGGCCGAGGTACCGGCGGCCATCGCCAACAACGAGCTGCCGCCAACGGTGGAGAGCTATGTGCTGGACGGGGGCACTATCGGCAACGTCAGCTTCCTGGCCATACCCTTCAACGCCCAGCATAAGTCAGCCGCCATGGTAGTGGCGAATTTCATGCTGTCCCCGGAAGCCCAGGCCCACAAGCAGCATCCGGAAAACTGGGGCAGCCTGACCGTGCTGTCCATGGATCAACTGGACGCCGACCAGAAAGCCCTGTTCGAGGCATTACCGTCACCCAAGGGCGGAGTGACATCGGCACAGCTCCAGCAGGTCGTGGAGGAACTTCATGCCAGCTGGGTTGAGGCCCTGGAAACCGCCTGGCTTGAGCGATACAGCGGGAACTGACTCCATTTGATGATGACCTGAGCTTGCCAATGCTGCGCCTTGCACCCTGGATTATTGTTCTCAGTCTGGTCTTGCCGGTGGTGGGCGGCACCTTGCTTACCGTGCCACCGGCGTTTGGCTACCTGCCGGTACTCGGGGGCGACGACTGGTCGTTTCGTCCGTGGCTTGAACTGGCGGCAACGCCCGGCATTCTGCGGTCGGTTGCAGTGAGCTTTGGTAGTGGCCTGTTGGCGACCGGCCTGGCGCTGATCATCGTCTTCCTGTTTCTATCGACCATTGCCAATACCCGGTTTGATCGCTGGATCCAGCGGCTGATTTCTCCCTTATTGTCGATTCCCCATGCCGCTGCGGCGTTCGGGTTTGCCTTTCTGATCGCACCATCCGGCTTGCTGCTGCGGTGGCTATCCCCAGCATTGACCGGGTTTGAACGACCACCGGATTGGCTGTTGCTGAACGATCCTTTCGGCGTGTCTCTGATCAGCGGCCTAGTGGTCAAGGAAATTCCTTTTCTGCTGCTGGTCAGTCTGGCGGGCCTGCCCCAGCTCAATGCGGGTCAGCGAGTCATGCTGGCACGTTCCCTTGGCTACCTGCCTCGGGCTGCCTGGTTTAAAACGGTGGCCCCGGCACTGTACCCGCTGGTCCGCCTGCCGGTGTATGCGGTGCTGGCGTTTGCCACGTCCACGGTGGACGTGGCAATGATTCTGGGGCCCAATCTACCTTCCACCCTGAGTGTTCAGGTGGTGCAGTGGTTCAATGACCCGGACCTTTCCTTCCGGTTCCTCGGCTCCGCCGGCGCGCTGCTTCAGCTAGTGGTGACCGCATCAGCGCTGTCAGCCTGGTGGGTGCTGGAGAAACTGATCGGCAAGGGTTTCAATGCCTGGGTGGCCGGCGGGAACCGGCAACGATCTGACGGCACGCTATGGCTGGCCGGCCGGGGATTAATGGTGATCTCAACGCTGCTGCCGGTGCTGGGCCTGTTCGCTCTGGCTCTCAATTCCGTTGCCGGCTTCTGGCGTTTTCCTGATGCCTGGCCAGGGTCCATTACCCTGAGCCACTGGCTGCAGGCACTGCCGGATCTGGCCCGGCCGTTCTGGATGACCATGATCATCGCTATGGCGGCATCCATGCTGGCGGTGGCTATGGTGCTCGCTGCGCTGGAGCATGAGCAGCGCCGGAACCGACCGGCTACCCGTGCGCTCTGGTTGCTCTATCTGCCATTGCTGGTGCCGCAGGTGGGCTTTCTGTCCGGCATTACCGTGCTAAGTCAGATGGCGGGGCAGGCTCCAGCGCTCTGGGTGGTAGTCTGGGCGCACCTGCTTTTCGTGTTGCCTTACGTGTATCTGACGCTGGTGGAGCCCTACCGCCGCTTTGATTCCCGGTGGGTCATCCTGGGCCGATCGCTGGGGCTCTCGGTCAATCAGGCCTTCTGGCGCATTCGGTTTCCGATGATGCTGAGGCCGGTGCTGACCGCGATGGCTCTGGGCGTGGCGATCAGCGTCAGTCAGTACCTGCCTACCCAGATGCTGGGGGGCGGGCGCATCGTCACGGTGACGACGGAGGCGGTGGCACTGTCATCGGGCGGGGATCGCCGCCTTATTGGGGTCTGGGCCATGGTGCAGGCCATCACACCTTTCATCGGCTTTCTGCTGGCACTACTGATTCCGAGGTTATTATGGAAAGAACGTCGGGGCATGCAGGCCCTTTAGCTGAGGCTGGCTGCTTACAACTGCAAGACGTTGCCCTAGAGCTACATGGGCACCATCTGCTTCATCTGAACGAAACCATCAGTCCTGGCGGAGTGCTGACCGTCATGGGCCCCTCCGGCTCTGGCAAGTCGACGTTGCTGGCCTGGATTGCCGGCTTCATGTCTTCCAGCTTTCACGCGACCGGCCGGGCCATTCTGGGTGGCGAGGATATTACCGGTCGACCGGCGGAACAGACCGGGGTCGGCCTGCTGTTCCAGGACCCGTTACTGTTTCCACATTTGTCCGTCGCCGGAAACGTAAGATTTGGCGCTCGCGGCGGAAAAGACGACGTGGCCGAGCGGGTAGAAAACGCACTTGCCAGTGTTGGCCTGTCCGGGTTCGGACACCGCGACCCCGAGACGCTTTCAGGTGGGCAGCGGGCGCGAGTCGCGCTGGTTCGGCTGATCCTTTCCCGACCCCGGGCCATTCTGCTGGATGAACCGTTCTCGAAGCTGGATGCGCCCTTGCGGCGGGAATTGCGCGCTGTCGTTTTTGAGCACCTCCGGCAACAGAATGTGCCTGCTATGCTGGTAACACATGATCAGGAAGATGCCGACGCGGCTGGCGGTCTTATTGTCACGATCGACTGACCGGTTGGGCCCTTGCCGGGCAGCAAGGACAATGCAACGAAGCCTGCAACTGATGGCTTCAGGAGCAGGACAGGAAAAAATGCTCACTTTTCTGCCATGGGTGTAACAATCGGGGTCGTCTGATGGTCAGGTAAGAGTAGATTAATGTATTACAAAAGGGCAAAGCGATGAGCAGATCAAAGGTTGAGTTTGAAAATCCGCAAGGGGCCAAACTGGCCGGCCTGCTTGAAATGCCGGATCAGGGCGAACCGAGGACGACGGCAAACCATGTTAAGCATTTGTTTGACGAGGTCGTGGATGCCGAGTACATCGCGGACACCCTGGTGGCCTGGTCGAGTCGTTACCTGTGATTTGTAATGAGAGAATGTCCGAAATGGTTGAAAAAAAGGAGCGTTCAATGAACAAAGTTTGCGTGATCATTGGTGTAGGACCCGGTAACGGTGAAGCATTGGCCCGCCGTTTCAGTGAGGGAGGCTTCCAGGTGGCGATGCTGGGGCGCAGTCGGGATTACCTTGAATCCCTGGTGCAACAGATTCCGAATACCCATGCCTACGAGTACGATGCCACAGAGATGGGTGGCGTGGATTCAACGTTCCAGGCGATTGAGCAGAAACTCGGCCCGGTATCGGTGCTGCTCTACAATGCCGGGGCTGGGGTTTTCAAGAATGTGGAGGAGGCTAGCCTCGACGATTTCGAGGCCAACTGGCGCACCAACGTCCAGGGCCTTGTAGCGGCGACCAAGGCGGTTTTGCCGCAGCTGCGCCAGCACGACACGGCCAGTATTGTGGTGACCAGTGCGTCTGCGGCGACCCGGGGCCGGGCGAATTCCGCGCCTTTCGCTTCGGCCAAGGCGGCCCAGCGCAGCCTGGCGCAGTCAATGGCCCGGCAGTTGGGGCCGGAAAAAATCCATGTGGCCAATGTGGTGATCGACGGCGTGGTGGATTTGCCACGTACCCGTGAGTGGCTGCATGACAAACCGGATGATTTTTTCGTCAAGCCCTCTGCCGTGGC
This sequence comes from Marinobacter sp., assembly GCA_041688195.1. Taxonomy (GTDB): domain Bacteria; phylum Pseudomonadota; class Gammaproteobacteria; order Pseudomonadales; family Oleiphilaceae; genus Marinobacter. Next base: position 874 of record JBDNIR010000246.1, on the reverse strand, counting down.
GGATGCCATCTGGACGCTGTGTCATCAGGATGCTTCGGCTTGGACCTTCGAACTGGACATACGACCGTTCGGGGAAAACTGGTAACGGCGTCCAAATTGCAGTCTAAGGGCCCAGGGCGCCTGTAACTCGCGATGCGGTTTGTCGGGGTTGAAAATGATCAAATAGCCAACATATCAGGGCCTGGACCTCCAGATTATGGATGTCGCCAGTGGTCGGTTGTTACCTGGTGCCAGTCGCTGGCCCAGGTACTCGGTGCACAGTTGGTGTGTAAGAGGCACCCCTCATCAATACAGGGATAAAGCTCGGCATAGTTCATAACGCTGCCTTGATTGACCCGTCGATTAATATCCGCGGGCTCCAGATCTTCCATCGCGCTTTTTCCGGCCTTTGACCGGATCTGAGCTTTTGCTCGCTCCCGCTGGGTCATCAGGTCTTTGCGGGGGCCTGCTTCCATTTTCTTGAGTTGGCCGCGCTTCTCGGTCACATTAGCCGCGGTACCGGTCACACTGTGAACCAGCCCCGAGTCAACCGAACGGATGCTGCCAACGAAGAATCGTTGATCCAGCCATTGGACCGCCCGCCACTGGCGTTCTGACATGAGACGACCCGGCCCAAAGGACTTGTGGTACTGCTCGTGGTTTCCTCGTCGTTCCTTTTTGGCGTAATTTGTACTATTATCATGGAGTACTTACTACGTTTTCTTGGAGGGATTATGAGTACTCAGCTAGAAACGGACGCCGCTAGCGGGCAGTATGTGACAATTCAGCTAGAAGACTCTGAAGATAATCGAAAGGCAGTAGTGATCGGCAGCATAGACGACCTATTGCGGTTTCGAGTCGGAAATGCGAAGGCTCGGCCGGTCTCTCGTATAGT
>JBDNIR010000245.1:0-4503 GCA_041688195.1 Marinobacter sp. | reverse complement strand
CCCGAGCAAATGCCGGGATATATGGCCAAGGTAGACACCACGGGCAAGCTCTGCCTTGATAAACGGAAACATCGCCCGCAGGGCCTCATGGCGGGTTTGGGTGGGGCGGGGTTGACCAAAAAATTCCGCATCCACCTGTGAGAGCAGCCAGGGATTCTGGTAGACCTCACGACCCAGCATGACACCGTCGGTGAACTCCAGGTGCTGATGGCACTCGCCAATGGTTTTAATGCCGCCGTTGATGATGATTGCCAGTTCCGGGAAACGGGTTTTCAGATTGTAGGCCAAGTCATACTTGAGCGGCGGCACATCGCGGTTTTCCTTCGGACTCAAGCCTTCCAGAATGGCGATCCGGGCATGGACAATAAACGTTTTACAGCCGGCCGCAGCAACGGTTTCAACAAAATGGCAGAGCTCATCCCAGGATTCACGCCCGTCAATGCCGATACGATGCTTGACCGTCACCGGCAAACTAGTAGCGGAGATCATCGCCCGCACACCCTCGGCTACCTTGTCGGGATAGGCCATTAGGCAGGCACCGATCATGTTGTTCTGCACTCGATCGCTGGGGCAGCCCACATTGAGGTTGACCTCATCAAAACCGTATTGCTCGGCCAGCGCAGCGCAGTGGGCCAACTCCTGAGGATTACTTCCGCCCAGTTGCAGCGCCAGCGGATATTCCGCCGGATCGTGCCGCAGGAACCGCGCGGTATCGCCGTGAATCAGAGCGCCGGTGGTCACCATCTCGGTATAAAGCAGCGCATGGCGGCTCAGCAGGCGCGCCAGGTAGCGGTAGTGGGGAGTGGTCCAGTCCATCATTGGGGCAACACAGAAGCGTCGGGATGCTTCTGCGCCAGTAATTCTGCCGATTTTCGCCGAATCAACACTGCTTTTTACGTCACTGATAATAGCCATTAAATGCCTGTTTTCACCATATTCGTAGTATTGGTGCTCTGAATGTGCACCAAAAATCTGTTTGGAGCACCGTAACAAGGAGCTTAGAGCACCATGCCTACCATTACCGTCAGAACTCATGCCGATGGTACCAAATCATACCGAGTGGCGATTCACCTAAAGCGTAAAGGGCAGGTAGTATATCGTGAAAGTCGCACCTTTGACCGTAAGGCTTTGGCGAAGGATTAGGCAGCCCGGCGATAACTTGAGCAGCAGGAGCCAGGTGCGATCAACAAGGCTCGCCATCGGGGCGTTACGATCAGTGATTTTATCAAGCAATGCCAGAAGGAATTCGGCACTGGCTTTCATCGGTTCTATTCCTTGCTACTTCTGCATTGTTTTTTTTGTATTCGATTGGATACACTTTAATCATGCACAAAATTTATGCATCGCAGGTTTTCAACGATTGGCTTGATGATCTGAAGGATCAGATGGCAAAGAACAAAATCCTGGCCAGGATAGACAGGGCTGAGGAGGTATCCAAAATGGCTATTAATCAAGAAGCGTTGGAAAAACTTGGTTTCCGTCCTTTTGATATGGCGGAACACCTCAAAACCGATGAGGACATTGCGGGTTACCTGACAGAAATTCTAGCTGAGGGTGATATGGACGCCCTGTTGAAGGCTCTCAACACGGTGGCCCGGGCTCGTGGTATGTCTCAGGTGGCGGAGCCCAGAATGTTCTTGATCCAACCGTTCACCGCTTCAACAAGGTGCTTACGCTGTGAGTAGCAGGCCTTGCCATCCGGTGTTGAGAGTTTCTGCGCCATGCGGGCTGGCGCGGGATACCGGTCGAGTTTAGTGACGAGGGGCCGTTTTACTATTTCTCTAATGTGCCGACGATTTAGGGAACAAATGGACGACCACAGTAAGTACTAAATTCGTCGTCCGAGTCAGTGATGAAAATTACTCAGCTGGAAACAGTTAAGCGAGAGGGGAGCAGGTCACAACAAAGCCGACTTTTAAATAGAGCAAGGACACTGGATGCCTGTCCCGTCACCCAGCTTGATTAATGTACGTCTTGAGGTGGGTGCCGATGGAGGAGTGACCGAACTTATGACGGGTGGACGTGCGGCTATAAGCGAAACAAAAACCATAAAGTTAACGAATTGGATTTTGACGAAGCTTCGGTTTTTATCGGGCTTTGAATTTATCGCCAGATTCCTAGGTGTCTTGAAAGCATTTTTCACCGGTTTTCATAGGAGTCAGGCGTACGCCGTCTCCAATGAGCTGCCTGCGGATAAACCATAGTTGAAGTGAAGGCAGGATAATCCACTGCATGATAAGTGATAGACCGACATTGAAAATTGGCGCAAGGTGAAAAGAAGGACGCCAGGCCGCCCAAAAATGCGGCCAGGATGCCCCAGGTTGCCAGGTATGGCTACTGGGTTTCTGTCGCTTGGTACTCCCGTTGTTCATCCGTCCAGAGGGTCTTGAGGTACTCTATTACCGCGCCTATTTCCTGGTCAGTCAGACTTTCACCGAAAGCAGGCATGGTAAGCCTGTCGGATTTATTGAAGGGGTGTCGCCACCCCTCGGCAATCATCTTGAACAGCATGGCATCGTTGTGGCGCCAAGTGTGGCCGGTTTCATCGTGAGGTGGCGGGGGAATTTCTCCCTTCTCATCCGGCTTTTTCCAGGCGGCGGCACCTTCACCCTGCCATCCGTGGCAGGCTGCGCAGTATTGCTCATAAATCTGACGCCCCTGGGCGACTTCCGGCGGCGCACTGTTCGCACTCACAGCCCCGCCTGAGGCACCAGCAAGGGCTGGCACAACGAGCAAGACCAGCGAGCCGATCAACTTAGTCATGGACAGGTGACCATTTGCCATCTGCACTAAGGGCAAGCAGGTCCCCGCTGGCCGTACCCACTACAAGTCCCTGAGCTGGGGAGAAGGCAAGAGCAGTCACGTCTTGGGGTACTTTGCGGCTTCTCCAGGTTTCACCGCCATCAGCACTGTGATGGAGCTGCCCTTCGACCACAGCGTAGATGTTTTCCGGAGCTGCAGGATCATAGCTGATGGCGGACACAGTGCCTCGCAGATCACCCGCATCGCCCCAGAAGCAGAAACAGTCCATGGAGCGTGCGACACCGCGGTTTGTGCCCGCGAAAAGCCAGCCACTTTCCATACTGCCGGGCATATCAGAGTGCAGAAATGCCTGCACAGGCTCCTGGGGACCACTATCGACTTTTACCCATTCGGCGCCGCCATCCCTGGACCGAAAGAAGCCGTTCTTGCCATGGTAGGTGTAGAGAGTGTCAGGTTGGGTGGCGTGAGCAGCAACGGCCGTGACCCCGAGATCGGGCAAGCTGTCGTTAAGAGACTGCCAGCGCTCGCCGGCCTTGTCATAGCGCCAGACACCTAGGCCGGGGCCGGCCAGGTAAATGCTTGCGTCCGCGCCCTTTGCCAGGGACGTGGGCCGGGCGTCCGGACCAGACGGCGGCAGCGGAATCTCGGTATCTGTTTCGCCTTCAATGGCATAAAGGCTACTGCCCCGCAGCACCAGAAGGGCGCCTTCAGAGTTGGTTGTCAGTGCCGTCACTGATTGGGCATCGCCCGCAGGCTGGGCTTGAACCAGGGCCGGCATGACAACGGCCAGCGTGAACAGGAAAAGGCGCGAGAGCGCAGAGTTCAGGCAGTAAACCATCGCTTTCATGATGCTGACCTCAGTAATCTTTATGTTCGCGGAAAACGCGTTGCTGGCCATTGGCACTGAAGGCGATAACCTGGTAATCGTCCTTCCGGCCGGTTTCCATGCCGGGGGTGCCATGGGGCATACCGGGCACTGAAAGGCCTACCGTACTGAACTGGGGATCTTCCAGGTAAGCCACAATATCGCTGGCCGGGACATGCCCTTCGATCACCAGGTCACCGATCAATGCGGTATGGCAGGAGGCCATGTCACGGGGTACGCCATGGCTCTGCTTGACCTCATTGAGGTTATCGGTTTCAACGATGGTGGTTTCAAAGCCGTTGGCATCGAGGTGCTCAGCCCAGGATTGGCAGCAGCCACAATTGGGGCTCTTATAAATTGTGATGGCTGGGCCAGCCTCTCCAGTGGACGCCTGGGCGGCTGACGATTCGACGGGCTCGCTAGTCTGGATTGCAAGCGTGGTGGCACCAGCGGCGAGAACGATGGCGGCCACACTCGTATACAGGGCAATTTTTTTCGTCTTCATGATAATCCTTGATTTGAATCGGTAATGGAAAACGAAAGGCCCGGGGTCGCCTTGACTTCCCCGGACGATTGTTTTTAGTTCAAGCTGTTGTTGACACCATTAGCTGGCGTCGGCGCCTTCGTTCTTGGCGTCGCCCATGCTGTTGCTGCCGTGGCTTTGCATCATTTTCATGCAGGCCTCGGTCGTGGCTTTCCGATCTTCCGGAGACATGTCAGACATCATGCTCATCATCGGCATCATGCCGCCCATTCCATGCTTGCCCTCCGAGGACATCATTCCATTGTGCTCAGAGTCGGAGGCCATCATGCCGTTGCCTTCGGCATGGGCAAAGACCGAGAAGAGGGCGACGCTGCCTGCTAGAGCGACGGCT
>JBDNIR010000244.1:0-6223 GCA_041688195.1 Marinobacter sp. | reverse complement strand
TATCAAAATGCGCTCTGTGCGCGACGCCATAGGTGTCACCCTAAACTACCAGCAGTAAACGATAAAAACCGCGTTTTACGTCTCTCAAGAGCTATTCTGGCACGACGGTGTGATATAACAAGGTAAGATTCACGTTTTACCCTGTTTTCGGAGATGTTTTATTATGCGAAGTGCCGTCAATGACCTCCTTGGAGCGTATGACAAGCTGATTATGGACCCGGTGCACGGCGGCATTCCGCTGTATCGCCATGAAATACAGGTTATTGACCACCCGCTTTTCCAGCGGCTCCGGAATATCTGTCAGAACGACATCCTGAGCCTGGTTTTCCCCGGCGCTACCCACTCCCGTTTTCTGCACAGCATCGGTGTCATGCATGTGGGCGGGCGCATGTTCCGGGCCATGATTGATGCTTATCTTCGCGAACGTCAGCTTAGCGAACAGGTGGATCTCAGCCTGAATCAGCTGGATGCCATCGACTACCTGGCGAAAACCATCCGGCTTGCGTGTCTGCTTCATGACAGTGGTCATTCCAGTTTTTCCCATCAATTTACTCAAGCCCGAAAGATTCATGATCTGATGTCCCGCCCGGATCGTTTTGAAGATTTGTGGGAAGGCGTTAACTACCGGGCTTTCTATAAAGAGAAGCCAACAGAGTTGGAACACGAGCACTACTCCGTTCGCGTTGCTTACGATGTGCTTGAATCCATTGATCTTGCCGACGCTGGTCTCCACGCGGAGGATATCCTCGGCATCATGGAAACGACCGACGTTACTCCGAGTGAATCCTTCTGCCGTCACGCGCGCACATTCTGGGGCTTTATTGCAGGCCCGGACGCCGAATCCGGTGCACTGAACGAGGCCTCTATACCGGGCCTGGTGATGGACCTGCTGTCATCAGTGGTGTCAGGTGAAATCGATGCGGATCGGGCGGATTACATGCTGAGAGACGGCTTTCACTCCTCCGTCACCATCGGCGGTTTCAACCTCGACCACCTGCTCAGCAACCTTCGGTTCGGTTGGGATGTCGAGCAACCCTGGCTGGGGCTGGCGATTACACAGAAAGGCCTCGGTGCGCTGGAAGATTTCGTTTACAGCCGTCATCAGATGTATCGCAAGGTCTACGCGCATAAAACCGCCCTCGGGTTTGACTGGCTGCTACGGGAAGCCATCAACGAAGTGCTGGATGATCCGGAAAGCTTTGAATGGGTGGATAGGTGCCTCAGTAACATGCGGAATTTTGCTGAGCTGACGGACAATTTCTTCTGGGAAGCTTTTCGCAAGGTGGCTCGCAAACGACCAAAAAGCTACTCCAAATGCATCGTTGACCGAATCAAGCTGGACCACCTGGATACCCGGGAAGATCTGTCTGAGGGCACCATTGATGAGCATAGTGTTTTTTTGGCAGAACAGCTTGACCTTGATGAGAACGAAGTGGTGACCTGCTCCATGCGGGCCAGATTTTCCAATATTCAGGACAACTTCAATGGTATAAAAGTGTTAGTTCGTGATCCCATTCGCCGTTCCCGAAGTTTGCGGAAAATTACCGACGTCAGTGCGTTCTTCAGCAAATTTGGCGACGGCACCATTACCCATTTTTACCGTCGTCCGACATTACTCAGAGGCCTTTGATGTATTCAAGTTCAACCAGCCATCGGAAGACAGTTGGCTTACCAGACTCTGCGCGCTCTCGTAGGCTCCTTCGACCCGCCCTCCGTGCATCCAGTCTCCTATGACACCGATGCGCTCATCGTTGAACCAGAGGTGACCGGGGCCACTAACGGCGGCAGATTTTGCGTATAACCAACGATGCGTCAATGTGTGGTCGGGTAGCTCATCCACCCCCGTCGCGTCAGCAAAGGCACTAACCAGAGCCTCAGTAATAAACTTTGGCGATTCGTCCTGATACCGATTGGACCAGCCGGGACGACCATGAAGCACCCACCACTCACCGTTACCTTCGCGGCCCGGCTTACTGCTGTTGTTTGCAGCCCATTGAAGAATGTCGCTTGCTGGCTGAAAACCGTCGTACTCGAGGCCCAGCGTATGAGGAAAACGTGCCACCACTGTCCAGCAAGCCTGCATCTGGCTGACATGGGGCGCCAACGATTGTGATAGAGGAGCAAGCCCGCTTGCGGTCAGCATGTCCCGGGATTGGGCCGGAGGCGCTGTGACGATCACAGCATCAAAGCAGCCCTGAGCCCTTCCTTCGGTATCCCGCAGCTGCCACTGTTCACCCTCTGTTGGCTCCAATTTCTCAATTCGAACCCCGGTATTAATAGCGAGTGTTTTTGATAGCGCCCGGGAGATGGCTGCCATTCGGGGCACTCCCACGTATCGTTCCGAATCCCTGAACGGCTCCCACTTCCCGTTGTCTGACTGGTATCGCAGTCGTGCGGGCCATGTGGTGTAATGCTCCGGACCCACATAGTGCTCAAGCAGCTGTCTGAATCCCGGATTGCGAATCGTGAAGTATTGCGCCCCGATATCCGCAGAGCCCCCGCCATGGCTATCAGGTAAGCGTTTCGCCGACAATCTTCCGCCCGGCCCTCGGCTTTTTTCAAAGACAGTAACCTCGGTCGCTGAGGCTTTCAGGAGAAGCGCCGCTGTAAGCCCGGCCATGCCTGAACCGATGATTGCGATAGAACGTATGTTTCGCGGTGGTTGAGATTCATTAAACATTGTCTTGAGTGCATCCAATCATAAGGTGGTTGACGTAAACCCAGCAGATAAACAGGCAGTTGGCCGTCCGGCTATCATGACTATCTAAATAAAGGGTAAGTAGGGTATGGCCCGAGTGCAAAATTGGTTAACGAACATCTTGAGGTGGTTCGACTCGAACGCCCATTCAGATCATCTGGATACAAGTTCCCGCTCTTTTAACTTTGTCCGTGTGATTCCCTTTATAGCACTTCACCTGGCGTGCGTTCTGGTGATTATCTCAGGTGCCAGCGCGTTCGCAGTAGGCTTCGCAATCGCCTTCTTTATCGCTCGGATGTTTGCTATTACCGGTTTTTACCATCGTTATTTTTCCCACAAAACGTTCAAGACCAACCGCTTCTGGCAATTCATGTTTGCGGTTCTTGGTGCCAGTGCGGCCCAGCGCGGGCCTCTTTGGTGGGCCGCGCACCACCGGCACCATCACCAGCACTCGGATGATCCTGAGGATCTTCACTCGCCACATCAGAGCGGCTTCTGGTGGTCCCATGTGGGATGGTTTACCTGCGACGCGGGCTTTGCGATGGACGAACGCCGGGTAAAGGACTGGATGAAATTCCCGGAGCTCCGGCTCATCAACCGCTTTGATTCGCTGGCACCTGCTGCTGCGATTGTCGCGATCTACCTCCTTGGCGAAGGCCTGGCGGCCTGGACGCCCGGGCTCGGTACAAATGGCTTTCAGCTCGTAGTGTGGGGGTTCTTTATTTCGACGGTGGCACTGTTCCACGCTACGGTCTCCATCAATTCGCTGGCGCACGTTTGGGGGAGTCGTCGGTTTGAAACCAGTGATGACAGCCGGAACAATTTCTGGCTAGCGCTGATCACCCTCGGTGAAGGCTGGCACAATAACCACCATCGCTGGCCACAGTCGGCCCGCCAGGGCTTCCGCTGGTACGAGATTGACCTGACTTATTACATTCTCAGGGGCCTTGAGAAAGTCGGCATCGTCTACGACCTGAACCCCTTACCCCGGCATATTCAGGAAGAAACCTATCGTATTGACCAAGCCCGCAGGAGGCGATCATGACTCAACCACAACACCGGTCAGGCACCCCCGATTTGCCCAGACTTCAATCTTCGTTCGCTATTGAGCGGCTTAAAAACCTTTTTAACCAGATGTCATCGGACGATATGGGGGCTATGGGCGAGGTATATCATCCGAAGGTCACGTTTACCGATCCTTTTGTCACGGTGCAGGGGATTGAGGCGTTGAAAGCGTACTTCGACGGAGCTTATGGAAATGTGATCGAGTGTCGCTTCGAGTTTTCCGAAGATATCGGGACTGGAGATGACGTTTGTCTACCCTGGATAATGAAGCTTCGGCATAAACATATCCGTCGGGGAAAGTTGATTGCCGTAGATGGCATCACCCATCTGCATTTCGAAGAGGGTCTCGTTAAAACCCACCGGGACTATTTCGACGCTGGGCAACTTCTGTATGAAAACCTACCTGTATTGGGCAGCGCGGTACGCTGGCTAAGGAAACACGCAGTATGAGCAATATGATGTCCAAGCCCATCACAATCTGGTTGACCGGTGCTACATCGGGAATAGGCTATGCTCTCGCCGGGGGTCTGCTCAAGAGTGGTCACCACCTGATAGCCACCGGACGAAGAGAAGAGCCACTCCGGGAATTGGCAAAGCTCGCTCCAGACCGTTTTACTCCCGCCCTTGGCGACACCACGGATAAAGATGACCTCGCCAACATTGGTGCCATTTTGGCGCAGCACCAGCCCGTACAGATGGCAATACTGAACGCTGGAACCTGTGAGTATCTGGACATAGCCCATTACAAGAGTGAGGTTATCGAGAAGAACATCGTCACTAACGTCATCGGCACTTCAAGGAGTGTCGAGGCGGCTCTACCGTCCCTGAGGGCAGCCCGCAGCAAAGGCTTGCCGGCGCGGTTAGTCATTGTTAGCTCTTCAGCCTGGTGGTTCCCATTTGGCCGTGCAGAGGGCTATGGGGCCTCCAAAGCGGCCCTGACCTATTTCGCCCACTCCTTGCGAGCAGACCTGGCCGCAGAAGGCATCGGGGTGACAGTGATCTCCCCGGGTTTTGTCAAAACCCCGCTGACGGACCAGAACGATTTTGACATGCCGTTTTTGATTACCGCAGAAGATGCCACCCACCGGATACTCAAAGGCCTGAGCAAAGGTCAGCCTGAGATTCAGTTTCCGAAGCGGTTTACCTGGACGCTCAAACTGCTGGGCGCCCTGCCCCAAGGCCTGATTGACCGCATGGCTGCAGCGATGGCCCGTAAAAACAATGAACAGCAGGAAGACCGTAAATGAGCGAACCCCGCCAGCGCATTGCCGTAGTGGGAGCAGGCGTAGCCGGGCTCACTTCGGCCTGGCTGTTGTCCCAAAAGTACGATGTTGAAATCTTTGAAGCTGGCAACTATGCCGGAGGCCACACCAATACCCGCCCGGTGGAAGCCGGGGGGCGCACCTGGCCGGTTAATACGGGTTTTATCGTCTACAACGACTGGACCTATCCGAACTTCATCAAACTGATGGACCGGCTGGGCGTAGCATCTGAAGTCAGTAACATGAGTTTCAGCGTCGATTGCCCAAGCACCGGCCTGGAATATAACGGCACGAATTTGAATACTCTGTTCGCCCAGCGCCGTAACCTGCTTAACCTGCCCTTTCTGAAAATGATTCGCGAGATTCTGCGGTTTAACAAGGAGTCTAAAGAGGACCTGGCCTCCGGCGCCATCAACGATTCCGAAACCCTGGGTGATTATCTGAACCGGAACAACTACTCCCGGTTCTTCCGTAATTATTACATTGTGCCGATGGGTGCGGCCATCTGGTCAGCGCCGGAGTTGGTACTGGAACAGTTCCCTATTCGTTTCTTCCTGCAATTTTTTAACAATCACGGCATGTTGTCCGTGGATGACCGTCCCACCTGGCGGGTTATTTCCGGCGGCTCGGCAACCTATGTCCGGAAAATGATGGAGACTCTGGGGCCGCATACGCATCTCAATAGTCCGGTCACTGGCGTACAACGTTTTGAAGATCACGTTCTGGTAACCGTTAACGAAGAGGCTCGGCGCTTTGATCAGGTGATCTTTGCTTGTCACAGCGACCAGGCCCTCTCTATGCTCAGCGATGCCAACGACGTCGAGCGGGAAATTCTGGGGGCAATACCTTTCCAGGACAACGAAGTCGTCCTGCATACAGACGCGTCTTTGCTGCCGACCGAGAAGCGCGCCTGGGCGGCCTGGAACTACTTTATCCCCGGCCATAGCACGGAACCCGTCTCTGTTACCTACAACATGAATATCCTCCAGAACTTTCATGACGCGCCGGAAACGTTTTGCGTCACCCTGAACCGTAGCCGTGACATCGCCCCGGCCAAAATCATCGAACAGTATCGCTACGCCCATCCGGTCTTTAGCCTGGAAGCCGTCGCCGCGCAGAACCGGTATGACGAGATCGGTGGCAGGAATCGTAGCCATTTCTGCGGGGCTTACTGGTTTAACGGGTTTCATGAGGATGG
>JBDNIR010000243.1:0-5105 GCA_041688195.1 Marinobacter sp. | reverse complement strand
CCGAAGTGAGTGCGTACCTCCGGGAACGAGGCTTGGATCCAAACGATGCTCAGAATGCTTTTGAGGATTGGCGACAGTATCGATTCCTTGGGTATAAGCTGAAACGGATCGTCGACAAGAATAATTGGATTGGAGATTGATGCTTAAATAAATCTGTCCCGGTTTTTGACGTGTTTTTAGGGTATAGCTCAGACTGACGCTTACCAGCGGCCAGTAAGCGCGCCCCGCTACCGCGTGCAGCGGACTACGCCAGGTCATTCCTCAAGGACTGGGATCGCCTGCTGCCGCTTTTCATGGTCACGACGTTAGGAGCCAGCGTTTTCGCCGTTGGCCTGATTGAAGGGCTAGCCGAGAGTCCACAGCGCTGATCGCTTGATACTGCGGGAACATTTCTCGGGCCACTGCTGGCGGTGTCGATTCCCTTGACATATTTTTGACATTTCTCTGAGTAACCCCTGACACGCCCCCCTCTATTCTGTGCTGCAGCTTTCCGCTTCCTATCCGCAAGGAAGTCGAGCCAGGTCATTTCTGACATCGGTTCGTCGCAAAGCAGTCATCAAGAGAGCGCAGCAATGACATCCTCGTTTTTTTCCAAAGGTAACTCCCTGGCAGACCGGGGGTATCGTCTGTTTCACCGGGCTGGCGCCTACGCTCCATTGCTGGCACTTTTTTATTCCATATTAATCATCGGTGGCCTGTCCCGGGCCATGCTGGTGTTCTGGCAGCTCGACCGGGTTGTGGCAACGCCGGTATGGCCAGACATTTTCCTTCATGGCCTGCGAGTTGATCTGATCATGGCTGGCATGGTCGTTGCGCCGCTGCTGCTGGCACTGCCGTTTCTGGGCCACCGTTTTACGTGGACGCTCTGGAAACGTCTGACGTTTTTCTGGACCTTACTCGTCATCTTCATATTTGTATTTATGGAGTTGGCCACTCCGACATTCATCGCGGAATACGACACGCGGCCCAATCGACTGTTTATCGAATACCTCAAATATCCGCAAGAGGTGTTCAATATGCTCTGGAATGGATACCTCCCAACAGTCATATTCGGGACTGTTCTTTGCGTTGCATTTGCAGCTATGGCGGGCTGGTTAATGAAGCCCTGGCTCCGGGAACCAAACCCCGGAAGTTATCGCAAGGCATTGCTGGTCTGGCCATTCGTGGTTATCGCAGTATTTATGAGCGTTCGATCCACCACGGGGCACAGGCCAGCCAATCCGGCCATGTTTGCGTTGACCTCAGATGCCATGGTCAACTCGCTGATCCTCAATTCGACCTGGTCCACAGCCTTTGCGATCTACAATCTTAAACACGAGGCTGATGCCGGCGATAGCTACGGCACAATGGCTATGGCCGAGATTCTTGGCGAGGTCAAGAAAGAGCCCTGGCTGAGGGATGCCGTATTTACCTCTGACCAGTATCCGACCCTGCATCGCCAAACGTCGGTCCAGGCCCGACAAACACCGCTCAATTTGGTCATTGTGCTGGAAGAGAGCTTAGGGGCAACGTTTGTAGAATCGCTTGGTGGTCGACCAGTAACGCCCAGACTGGAAGCTTTGAAGAACGACGGCTGGTGGTTTGAAAACCTCTACGCGACTGGCACCCGCTCGGTTCGGGGCATTGAAGCGGTCGTCTCCGGGTACCTGCCCTCCCCTGCCAGAAGCGTCGTTAAGCTTTCACTATCACAGACCGGTTTTTTTACGCTCGCTGAATTGCTGACGAAAAATGGCTATGACACAGGCTTCATCTATGGCGGTGAGGCCCACTTTGATAATATGCGCAGCTTCTTCTTCGGCAATGGTTTTGCTCATATTACTGATCAGCAGGACTTTGCAGACCCTGTGTTTACTGGAAGCTGGGGTGTGAGTGACGAAGACCTGTTTAACAAAACTCATGAAGAGCTTAAGCGGTTGTCTGAGTCAGGAAAGCCCTTTTTCCGGCTGGTTTTTTCATCGTCCAATCATACCCCGTTTGAGTTTCCGGACGGTCGCATCGAGCTTGAGGACGAAGAAAAGAACACCGTTAATAATGCTGTCAAGTATGCGGACCATGCGTTGGGTGAATTTGTGGAGACAGCCCGGAACAGTCTGTATTGGCAAAACACACTGTTCCTGATCGTGGCAGATCATGATGCCAGGGTCTGGGGCGACGAGCTTGTTCCGATCAAGAATTTTCAGATTCCGGGGCTTATTCTTGGTGCTGACATTCAGGCTAAACGTATCAAGAGCGTCACTAGCCAAGTTGATCTGGCGCCAACACTGCTTTCTCTGATGGGGATATCCAGTGAACACCCATTGGTGGGTCGCGACCTGGCCAGGTTTCCTGAGGAACCCGGTCGCGCCATGATGCAGTTCAATGATTGCTACGCGTGGATGGATAGTCGTTTCAACGTCACAGTATTACGTCCGGGCCAGGAACCATTAGCAGGACGGTACTCTCAGCAAAGCGGAAGCACTCGCTATCTCACCGAGCCGCCGGCCGACATTGCGGTCAATAAGGCGCTGGCTCATGCGCTTTTACCTCTGAAATTGTATCGTGACCAGGCGTACGGACTGCCGTACTAACTCGCCTCAGCGATTTCACCACGAAACAGACTTGTTCTGAACGTGAATAAGGAGCTCAGTACCCTCGGGGCTGGAATGCCCTATTTCGAGCACCCATCCCAACCGCTCACAGACCAGCTGGACAATCAGTAGCCCAAAGCTTGAGTTCTTGAGGCCTCCGGATCGGGGATAACCCGTTCTGAACATTTCATCCGAGGCTAATTGCTCCGTCACGAAAAATGGAAGCCCTTCACCAAAATCTCTCACAATCACCGTATCTTGAAAGATGTGAACTTCTACGCGCGCGCGGGTGTGACGAAGTGCATTTTGTAACAGGTTGCGCAGAAGCAGGCGGACCAGGGCGGGGTTCGCCTGCAACGTCATGTCCATGTCTTCATTGAACAAAGTCACTCGGCACGCATAGCGTGAGTTACCATGTTCAAGATCATTGATGGTGTCCTTAATCACTTGCCGCACAGAAATCTGACGATTGCCCTCGGTGGATGTTTCACTCCGGGCGAGTTCAAGAAGTACCTCTGTATCGTCACGCATGGTTTGAGTAGCCGATCGAATCCGACCCAGCGTTTTTTGATCTGCCACCGAAAGGCCCTGCCGCTTCTCTAACACATTCAGCGCCCCGACAATAACGGCCAAGGGGGTACGCAACTCATGGCTTGCCAGTTTAACAAACGACTTTTCCCTCTCGACGTGGGACTCCAGTGCTGACAAGAATCGATTAAAGGCCTCGGTAATATCCTCAAACTCCTGATCACGGTAATTGTTGGACAGGCGCTGCATTGCCTGGCCCGGCTCCGTGCCCAGAACGTCTCTGGTCAACTTCTTGAAAGGTCTCACCAGATATATGGCACCGGCCCGGGAAATAAAAAATCCGAGCAGCAACATCACACCAGCGACACCCAATAGCACGAGCTGAACCAGAACTTCACGATTCTCCATGATCGTAATATCCTGGGCCAGGAACAGGCGGCCCGGGGGCTGTGTTGTCTGCTCGCCGTATATAAGGAGGATTGTCTCTTCTGTCTCGATCTCGCTGGAAAACGGCAAAGCCCGGTTCTGAAAATAGGTGGGCAGATCAGATTCCGAGCCTTGATCAGGCAAAAACATCACTTCCAGCCTGCCGCTTTTCCATTGTTGAAATTGGCCGCTCTGCAATTGTTGCTTGAAATAATCAGCATCTGCCTTCAGCTCAAGACCTAAAATGGTGTCTTCAACATCGTTAACGAACAGTTCAACCGTCACCATTGAGACGGCAACCGTAGCAGCAATCAAAAAAAACAGGGTTCTGGTGAGGCGTGTTGTCAGTGAAGTTTTCATTGCGTTCAGTTGTTTCCAGGACCCGGTGACTCAAGGCGGTAGCCGCGACCATGTACTGTTTTTATCAATTCAGCGCCCAACGCCGTTTTTAACGATTTGCGGAGGGTATAAATATGGGTACGCAGGCTGTTACCCTCCATCTCCCCATGACTGGCACCCCATAAGGCATCACAGAGTACCTGATGGCTGAGAAAATTTGGGTGAGCACGGACCAGCAACTCAAACAAGCGTGCAGGCGTGCCAGACAAAGCTGTTTTTTGCCCACAAAATTCAACCTGCAGAGTACCTGGGTCAAACCGGACGTCACCTGCGTGTAAAATCGGCTTTTGTGGTGAATGGCGTCGATGTAACGCATCAATTCGAAGCTGTAACTCTCGCAGCTCGAAAGGTTTCACCAAATAGTCATCGGCGCCTAAATCGAACCCTTTTTCCTTGTCGCTCATGGCGCTTAGCGCGGTCATCAGGATGATGGGTGTATTGCATTGCAGATCACGTCGTATGCGCTGGCATATTTCAAAACCGTTGACGCCTGGCAACATG
The DNA here is from genome assembly GCA_041688195.1 of Marinobacter sp. Classification (GTDB taxonomy): domain Bacteria; phylum Pseudomonadota; class Gammaproteobacteria; order Pseudomonadales; family Oleiphilaceae; genus Marinobacter. The sequence continues at coordinate 684 of JBDNIR010000243.1, read as the reverse complement.
AGGTCCAGTACAATCACGTCAAAGGTTTCCGTGGCCAGAAGGTGAAACGCTGTTAATCCATCGGCGGCAAAATCAAGGCTATAGCGTTCCTCGCCAAGAAACTCAAAGAGATTCTCGGCCAGATCCACCTGATCTTCTACAATCAGCAACCTGAGTTGCGTGTGGCTACCAGCCACCGGGGTATGATTGTTCGACATTAGACAAGCGTTCCTGGCCGGCAGACAAGGTATCAATAGACAGTAATTGATAACGGCGGTTTTCCATGACCTTGTGAGCAGACGCAGATACCTTACTCACTCGCTCTGCAGGCCATTCAGAAGGCGCAGCTATATAGATTCGCTGATAAATATTGCTGTCCTGTATATCAGCCAACTGCTCCTTCGTCACTTCCCTGGCGCTGCCACGAGAATAAAAGCGCGCGGAAAAAGGCATTTCTTCTAAGTACATCAAAGGGCTGTCGCCATTTTTCTGGATATTATTATAGTATCCTACCAGCTCTTTTTCGGTTTTTAGGGGTGTTAAACCGCTGGCTGCCAGAGCTACAAACAGACTTATCAACACCGGCACCACCATCAATGCTCCACCACGGGTCCATGATGACCTGTGATAATCGAACGCTGCAACCCACCGGGCGACCAGAATAGCTGTAAAAGGCAGGGACGGGAGCACGTAGGTCCACAGGGT
>JBDNIR010000242.1:0-9604 GCA_041688195.1 Marinobacter sp. | reverse complement strand
CCTGTAATGATTGTCTACTTAAAGAAAGGGGGACCGGAGATTACCCCTGAGCCCCCTCTCTGGCGCTGAAACAGAATCAGCAAAACGTTTAATACAGTGTAAAGCCGCAGGCCTTATTCGGCTGCAGGCGCTGCACCTTCAACGTTTTCGCTGACTTCAACGAACTCATCAGCACCGGTGCCGGCAGTTGATGCTTCAATGCAGGTGTCGGCAACTGCTTTCACGTAGATCTGGATAGCGCGAATAGCATCGTCGTTGCCTGGAATAACGTAATCAACGCCGTCCGGATCACTGTTGGTATCGACAATACCAATAACCGGGATGCCCAGCTTGTTGGCTTCCTTGATCGCAATCCGCTCGTGGTCAACGTCGATAACGAACAGTGCGTCAGGCAGGCCACCCATATCCTTGATGCCGCCAATGCTGCGCTCAAGCTTGTCCATTTCACGGGTGCGCTCGAGGGCTTCTTTCTTGGTCAGCTTGTCGAAGGTACCGTCCTGGCTCTGGGTTTCCAGCTCACGGTAGCGACGGATAGACTGGCGAATAGTTTTGTAGTTAGTCAGCATGCCACCCAACCAGCGGTGGTTTACATAAGGCTGGCCTGCACGATCTGCTTCTTCCTTGATAACCTTCGCTGCTGCACGCTTGGTGCCGACGAAGAGAACCTTGTTCTTGCTGTTAGCCAGCTTCTGAACAAAATTCAGGGCTTCGTTAAACGCAGGAACGGTCTGTTCAAGGTTGATAATGTGAATCTTGTTGCGGGCGCCGAAGATGAACTTCGACATTTTCGGGTTCCAGTAACGGGTCTGGTGACCGAAGTGAGCACCTGCCTTGAGCAGGTCACGCATATTTACCTGAGCCATGATATTTACCTTGTTAGCTTCGGGTTAGTCCTCCACACGTCCAATTGCCCCAACCTTTCTCCACTTCAATGGAAACCAGGCACCCTGGGACAACGTGTCGACGCGTGTGCGAATTTGCCTGAGTGTGACCGGAAGATCACAGCTCGGCGGGCGCGTTTATACCATATTTGCCAGCATGAGCGCCAGATTTTTTAACCTGATAACCTTAGTCGACTAACAGTCAGGCCCGGCAGATATGGTCCTTGTACCTCAGCCGCCCGCCCCCTAAAATGATCGACTGATTCAAGTTAACGGGATTTCCCATGCAGGTATCGATTAAAACCCCAAAAGAAATAGAAAAAATGCGCGTTGCGGGTCGTTTGGCCTCTGATGTGCTCGAGATGATTGGTGAGCATGTAAAGGTAGGCGTGAGCACAGAAGAACTCGACCGGATCTGTCACGATTACATCGTCAATGTCCAGAAGGCCATACCGGCCCCGTTAAATTACAAAGGGTTTCCGAAGTCGGTCTGTACTTCCGTGAACCATGTTATCTGCCACGGCATCCCCAGTGACAAGAAAACCCTTAAAAGCGGCGACATCATTAATATTGACGTCACGGTCATCAAGGATGAGTACCACGGTGATACCAGCAAGATGTTTTTTGTCGGCGAATCCAAGATTGCGGCAGAACGCCTGGTACGCATCACCCAGGAGTGCTTGTACAAAGGTATTGAGCTGGTCAAGCCCGGCGCCCGCCTCGGTGATATCGGCCACGTTATTCAGCAGCACGCCGAGAAGAACCGATATTCGGTGGTTCGGGAATATTGCGGCCATGGCATTGGCCGGGTGTTCCACGAAGAGCCTCAGGTCATGCATTACGGCCGCCCCGGCACCGGCCTGGAACTGAAAGAGGGCATGATATTCACCATCGAGCCAATGATTAACCAGGGCAAGAAGGACTGCAAACTGCTGCCGGACGACTGGACCGTGGTGACCAAGGACCACAAACTGTCAGCCCAGTGGGAGCACACTATTCTGGTCACCGCAGACGGTCATGAAGTGCTGACAAAACGTTCAGAAGAGTCATTCTAAGTGACCGAAGCCGCCCTGGAATCCCGTATTCGTAATGAGCTCTCCCCCGTTGTTGCAGCGCGGGAACTGCTGCGGGAAGCCTATAATACGGATGCAGAAGCTTTTAAAAACGGAGCTGACGTTCGGGAACTGGTGCGACGCAGAGCGGATACGGTTGATCAGGTGTTGCGCCTGATCTGGTTGCGCTATCCGTTTTCGGAATCGGGCGACATCTCGCTGATCGCGGTAGGCGGCTACGGCCGTGGGGAACTGCACCCCCAGTCTGACATTGACCTGCTGATCCTGACCCGGGACTGTGTCCGCGAAGCCTGGCAGGAAGATCTCAGTGCGTTTGTCACCCTGCTATGGGATTTAAGGCTCGACATCGGGCACAGCGTTCGCAGCATCGAAGAGAGCAAACAGGCCGCACGCGAGGACGTCACCATCCTCACCAACCTGCTGGAAACCCGTACCATTGCAGGCCCTGATGAACTCCGGGCGACCTTGAGCGAGGATGTATACGGGGATAACGTCAGCACCGACCGCGATTACTTTATCGCCAAGCGTGAGGAACAGAAGCAGAGGCATCAGAAGTACGGCGACACTGAATACAATCTGGAACCCAACGTCAAAGGATCTCCCGGCGCACTCAGGGACATCCAGACGATCGGCTGGATTACCAAGCGCCACTTTGGCCTGCAGAGCATTGCAGACCTCACCCGCTTCAGCATCCTGACGGAAGAGGAATACCATATCCTGCTCCACGGCGAGACCTTTCTCTGGCGGCTTCGCTACGGGCTGCAGCTGATTGCCGACCGAAATGAAAACCGGCTGCTGTTCGATCACCAGCGGGCGCTGGCGGAAATGTTGGGGTATAAGGATGAAGGCAAGCGTCTCGGCGTTGAGCTGATGATGCAGGCCTACTATCGCACGGTGCTCTCCCTGGCCGAGTTGGCCGACGTGATTCTCCAGTATTACGACGAGGCGATCCTCGAAACCGAGGGCAAGGAAGATATCCGGCCCCTGAACAAACGCTTTCAGACCCGCAACAACTACATCGAAGCGGTCAATAATCAGGTTTTCGCCTACGCGCCTTACGCGACCCTGGAAATTTTTGTGCTGATGGCCCAACACCCCTACATCAAGGGCATTCGGGCGACGACCATTCGCTCGATTCGGGCACACCGGCACCTGATTGATGATGCATTCCGTTCCGACCTGGCCGTCACATCCTTGTTTATGGAGCTGCTGAAAACGCCCCATGAACTGGACCAGACTCTCTCCCACATGAAGAAGTACAACGTACTGGGCCGCTATCTACCGGAGTTCGGCGACATCATCGGGCAGATGCAGTACGACCTTTTCCACATATACACCGTCGACGCCCACACCCTGAGGGTAATCCGGAATATGGTCCGGCTCAGTAGCCCGGAAGCCCGCAAGGACTTCCCGCTCGCGTCCCGCCTGATCCACCGTCTGCCAAAACTGGAAGTGCTTTACATCGCCGGCCTTTACCACGACGTTGCCAAGGGCCGCGGTGGTGACCATTCTGAGCTTGGCGCCATTGATGCTATAGCGTTTTGTAAGCGCCATCACCTGAGTGCACGGGATACCCAGCTGATCGCGTGGCTGGTGGAAAACCACTTGCTGATGTCGATGACTGCCCAGCGCAAGGACATTTCAGACCCGGACATTATCCACGGGTTCGCTCGAGCTGTGCCCAGCCAGGTGCATCTGGACTATCTTTACGTAATGACCGTGTGCGACATCAGCGCGACCAACCCCAAGCTCTGGAACACGTGGCGGGCATCCCTGCTGAGACAGCTATACATTGAAGCCAAGCTCGCGCTGCGTCGAGGCACCGAGACACCCGTCGATCGTCAGGAATGGGTCCGCGCGACTCAGTCAGAAGCTCGGGACATTCTGCACGCCCAGAACATGACCGACGAGCAGATCGATAACCTGTGGGACACCCTGGACGAGGAATATTTCCTGCAGGATTCCACCGTTGATATCGCCTGGCAAACGGCCGCGATCATCCGCCATGGCGATGATCCTGACCCGCTGGTACTGATCCGGGATACCAAGGGCGGGCCGACAGACGGCTATTCGCAGATCATTATCTATGTGAAAGACCGGGTAGCGCTGTTCGCAGCAACCACTGCGGTACTTGAACAGCTGAACCTGAACATCGTCGACGCCCGCATCAGCTCCAGCGAAGGTCCCTACTCCATCAGTGCTTATGTGGTGCTGGATGAACAGGGCCAGCCTCTGGGCAAAGACCCGGCTCGCAAAGAGCGCGTCCGAAAACGGCTGATTGAGGAGCTGGATGACCCGGATGATTACCCGGACATTATTCATCGGCGCACGCCAAGACAGCTGAAGCATTTTGCCTTCCCGACCGAGGTGATCCTCTCCAGCGACACCTACAATCAGCGCACTGTTATCGAGGTGATCACCCCTGATCGGCCTGGTCTGCTGGCGCGAGTCGGGCAGGTATTGCTTGAGCATCGGGTCAAGCTGACTAACGCTAAAATCGCCACTCTCGGCGAGCGCGTGGAAGACGTCTTCTTTGTTACCAACGAGCACGGCAGAGTGATCAGTGATCCGGCGATATGCCAGGCGCTGCAACAGGATTTGTGTACCATGCTGGACGATATCCAATGAACCTCAATCTGTCTCGCCTTCACCCCTATCCTTTTGAGAAACTGACAAAACTCAAAGCCGGTGATGTGCCTCCGCAAGGCCTGTTGCCGATTTCACTGGGTATTGGCGAACCCAAACATCCGTCACCGGCGTTCGTTAAACAGGTGATTACGGATAATCTCGACCGGCTGTCCAACTACCCCACCACCGGTGGCATTCCCGAGCTTCGGCAGGCTATTGCTGATTGGGCGACGCGGCGCTTTAAGCTTACGCCTGGCACACTGACGCCAGAAGCCCATGTGGTGCCAGTAAACGGCACCCGTGAAGGTATTTTTTCGCTGGTTCAATCGGTGATAGATAGCAGCAAACCCGCAACCGTCGTCAGCCCCAACCCGTTTTACCAGATCTACGAAGGCGCCGCTCTGCTCGCCGGAGCGACGCCTCATTATCTGGCCTGTGATGGCAGCAACGGCTTCGTACCGGATTTTGGCGCAGTGCCAGAGCCGGTCTGGAAAGATTGCCAGATCCTGTTTCTCTGCTCCCCCGGCAACCCCAGTGGGGCAGTTATTACCCGTGAAGTGCTGGCCCGGGTGATTGATCTCGCAGACCGGCACGACTTCGTGGTGGCCTCTGACGAGTGCTATTCAGAACTGTACCCGGACGAGAGCCGCCCGCCAGAAGGCCTGCTGCAGACCTGCGCCGCCCTTGGCAGGGACGACTACGCTCGCTGCATCGTCTTTCACAGCCTCTCCAAGCGCAGTAACTTGCCCGGCATGCGTTCCGGCTTTGTGGCGGGGGACGCCCGCATTCTGAAAGACTACCTGCGCTACCGGACCTATCATGGCTCCGCCATGCCTGTTCAACACCAGTTGGCCAGCATTGCCGCGTGGCAGGACGAAGACCACGTGCGTGAAAATCGTGCTGCCTATCGTGCAAAATTCGAAGCAGTGGTGCCCATTCTGCAGCAGGTCATGAAGGTGGAGTTTCCAGACGCAGGCTTTTACCTCTGGCCGGAAACCCCGGGCATGGATGACGAAACCTTCGCCAAAGAGTTGTCCGCGCAGCAGAACGTCCACGTGCTCCCTGGCCGTTATCTTTCCCGCACCGCTGACGGCTACAACCCCGGGGAGAACCGGGTGAGAATGGCCCTGGTGGCACCAATGGAAGAGTGTGTCGAAGCGGCACACCGCATCGTGACGTTTGTCAAAGGGTTTAATAAGACATGAAACTGTACGGTATCAAGACCTGCGACACCGTGAAAAAGCCCGTAAGTGGCTGGATGAATCTGGCGTAAATTGCCGGACGAGGTTCGTGATAACATGAGTGGGCAAAACGTTTCTGAATCGACTCGCCGCAAACCAACTTGTATTCGCAGACAAACCATTAGCTATATAACTATTGAGGAGCAACCCCTGCTATGAGCTTTGCATTCGGAATCGGTATCGGAACCCAGAACAACCAGGGCGAATGGCTGGAAGTTTATTACCAGCAGCCGGTGCTGATGCCCGAAGCGAGTCTGGCAGAAGCAGCGCGCAACGTTCTGGATTACAAGGGTGGCAACCAGGCACTGCAAGCAACCGCCGCGCAGCTGTCCGAGCTGTCCGACGCACTCGAGCAAAACGGACAGATTGATCAAGCCAGGCTCGCAAAGCAGGCTGCAGGTAGCCAGCGCCCTGTCGTCGTGACACTACTGGAAACCGATGATACCGCTTCCAGCACGCCCGAGGTGTACCTCAAACTTCACCTGATTTCTCATCGCATGGCCAAACCCCACGGTCTGAAGCTGGACGGCATCTTCGGGCAGTTGCCAAACCTGGCCTGGACTAACGAAGGTGCGATTGACCTGAACGAACTGTCGGGTCGCCAGCTTCAGGCACGCCTTGAAGGCCGCATCCTGGAAGTGAAATCGGTCGACAAATTCCCCCAGATGACGGACTACGTGGTCCCCAAGGGCGTTCGTATCGCCGACACCGCCCGGGTCCGTCTCGGCGCCTACGTGGGCGAAGGCACCACCGTTATGCATGAAGGCTTCATCAACTTTAACGCTGGCACCGAAGGCGCCAGCATGATTGAAGGCCGCATCTCAGCAGGTGTTATGGTTGGTCAGGGTTCTGATCTGGGTGGCGGCTGCTCTACCATGGGCACGCTCTCCGGCGGCGGCAACATTATCATTTCTGTTGGCGAAAACTGCCTGATCGGTGCCAACTCCGGCATTGGTATCCCGCTGGGGGATCGCAGCGTCGTCGAAGCGGGTCTGTACATCACCTCCGGCACCAAAGTCGCGCTGCTTGACGATCAGAACACGCTGGTGGAAATCGTCAAGGCCCGTGACCTTGCAGGCAAACAGGACTTGCTGTTTCGTCGCAATTCCCAGACCGGCGCCGTAGAGTGCAGAAGCAACAAGACGGCCATCGAACTGAACGAAGAGCTGCATGCCAATAATTAAGTGCTGAGCGAAAAGCATTAGCCACGGACACTCGCGGACAAACCAGGACAAAGATAAAGACTGAGATTTTTGGCTATAAAGAGTCCTTATCTTTCGTCCGTGAGCGTCCGTGGCTAAACTTTCAAGTAGTCTTTTTTCAACAACCACCCAACTTCGCACCAGGAAGTACCATGCCCAACTCCCCCACCCTTGACCTCGCCATAGACCTCATCCGCCGCCCTTCGGTCACCCCGGACGACGCCGGCTGCCAAGAGCTAATGATGTCGCGGCTGGAGCCCCTGGGGTTCAAGGGCGAGTCCATGAAATTTGAAGACGTGGATAACCTTTGGGCGCGCAAAGGCACCGAAGGCCCGGTTCTGGCCTTTGCCGGCCACACCGATGTGGTTCCGACCGGACCGGAAAAAAACTGGGCGCATCCACCGTTCGAGGCGGGCATCCACGAAGGTTACCTGTTTGGCCGCGGCGCCGCCGACATGAAGGGCAGCCTGGCGGCCTTTGTCACCGCCTGTGAGCGGTTTGTGGCCAAGCACCCCGATCACAAAGGCTCCATCGCCCTGTTGATCACCAGCGATGAAGAAGGCCCGGCCCACAGCGGCACGGTCAAAGTGATGGAGGCACTGGAAGCCCGCAACGAAAAAATGGACTGGTGCCTGATTGGCGAACCGTCCAGTACTCATCTCGTAGGTGACGTCATCAAGAATGGCCGTCGCGGTTCACTGCACGGGTATTTGACGGTGCAGGGCATTCAAGGCCATGTCGCCTATCCGCACCTGGCAGAGAACCCTGTTCACACCGCCACTCCGGCGCTGACAGCGCTAGTTAACGAGCAGTGGGATGAGGGCAACGGATTTTTTCCGGCCACCACCTTCCAGATCACCCGGATCGAAGCCGGCACCGGCAGCAACGTGATCCCGGGGGAGATGCTTGTGCACTTCAACGTCCGCTACTGCACCGAGAACACCGCAGACACCTTGCAGGCCCGTGTCCTGGATATCCTGGACAACCACGGCTTCAAATACGACATCCAGTGGCACCTGAGCGGCGAACCCTTCCTGACCGCCAGAGGCGCCCTGGTAGACGCCGCTAAAACCGCCATCAAAGCCGTCACAGGCCGAGAAACCGAGCTCTCCACCTCTGGCGGCACCTCCGACGGGCGCTTCATCGCCCCCACCGGCGCCCAAGTCGTCGAACTCGGCCCCATCAACGCCACCATCCACAAAATTGACGAATGCGTAAAGGTCGAAGACCTCGACACGCTTTCCGAGATTTATGAGCGCATGCTGGTGGAATTATTAGCGTAAAAACGCCTCAACGAGCCAACGAATTAGACGGGAATTCAAGAAGTAGGAGCGGTTTTAACCGCGAAAATCTACCGGATAACTCCAAGATTCGCGACTGAAGTCGCTCCTACAAACACACCCGGAGAACACCTCATAATGGTAGGAGCGGTTTTAACCGCGAAAAAGTTACCAGGCAACTCAAACATTCGCGATTGAAGTCGCTCCTACGAATACACTCGAGAAATGGGTTTTATGTAGGAGCGACTTCAGTCGCGAAAAGGCTCCTCTGCAAATCTGCGTCGCGGTTAAAACCGCTTTTATAAAACACCAAGGCGCTGCAATGATTAGCGTTGCAGCGACTTCCGGCGCGAAATAAGTCCATCATCTGTTTACACCCAAACGGCATTCCAAAAAGAATAATCCGAAACCGATTCCGCAAGACCGGCACGCAATGGGTTTGCCACGATATACCTGCCAAAATCGATGATGTCAGCCTCTTCTCGGATGGCCTGGTCCATATACCCGGGGGCCCATATTGAACCCTGACGGTTCAATGCTCGATTGCAATACAGAGCGCTCCTTCCCTTGAGCCGCTTAACGAGCTGATCGAGCGTATCACCCTTGCCAATCTGAAGAAGCCAATGGGCGTGATCTGGCATCAGCACCCAGCTCAGTACATTTGAGGCCTGCAACGTGTCGCGAGATTCAAATACCCGCGCCGCCGCAACAGCACTCTCGAAGGTTTCAAATAGTCGCGCCCGACCAACCGTGGTGGCCGTGACAAAATAAACGCCACCACATATCGACACTCGCCCCCGGCGCAAAAGCCGGTGACCCGTCGGATGCGATGGCGGTAGAGGTGAATTCAACGGTTTGCTCATAAGGTTGTCCTTAACCTATGGGAATGGGTAGCCATCGCGACTGAAGTCGCTCCTACAATTAGATTCGAGGATCACTCAGTACGGTAGGAGCGGTTTTAACCGCGAAAAAGTTACCAGGTAACTCAGACATTCGCGACTGAAGTCGCTCCTACAAACAGATCCGGTGATCACGCCCCCTGTAGGAGCGGTTTTAACCGCGAAAATCTACCGGATAACTCCAAGATTCGCGACTGAAGTCGCTCCTACGTTGAGACTTTCTCTAGCATTTCTACGTTCAATAATGCGGCGGTGGCGCTTCCTCTTCTTCGCTTCGAATATTTGAGAGTGAGATTTCCGAGAGTTGCTTGTTGAGGTGCTGTTTGGCCTCCCATAATTTGCGGATATCCAGTTCTTGCTGAGCCACTTGCTGGTTCAGGGCATTAATTGTGTCGTCCTG
>JBDNIR010000241.1:0-2240 GCA_041688195.1 Marinobacter sp. | reverse complement strand
GCTATATCCGGGAGTATCCGCTGGAGCGTTACGTGCGAGACCTGAGGGTGCACCAGATTCTGGAGGGCACCAACGAAATTATGCGGCTGATTGTCGCCCGGCGGTTGCTGGAACCGGGGGTTGTCGAAGCCATTCAGTAGCCGACAAAACAAGAGAGAAGCTGATGAGCGACCTGATTCAACTCGAAAAACGCGACCATATCGCGATTATCACCATCAACAATCCACCGGCCAATACCTGGACCCTTGATTCACTGGCGACCCTTGCCGAGACCGTCGAGGCTCTCAACGCTGACGATAATATTTTTGCACTGGTGGTGACTGGCCAGGGTGAGAAGTTCTTTTCTGCCGGGGCTGACCTCAAAAGTTTTGCCGATGGCGACGCTGGTAAAGCCAACGTAATGGCGCAGGCTTTCGGTAAGGCGTTCGATACGCTTACCCGTTTTCGCGGTGTATCCATTGCTGCCATCAACGGTTACGCCATGGGCGGAGGTCTTGAATGCGCGCTGTCCTGCGACATGCGCATTGCCGAGGAGCATGCTCAAATGGCGCTGCCGGAGGCCAGTGTGGGTTTGCTCCCTTGTGCCGGTGGCACCCAGAACCTGCCATGGCTGGTGGGTGAAGGTTGGGCCAAGCGTATGATTCTGTGTGGTGAGCGCATTAAGGCGGAACGTGCCCAGGCTATCGGGCTGGTGGAAGAAGTGGTGCCAACCGGTACCGCGCTGGACAAGGCACTTGAGCTGGCGGCGATGGCCTGCAAACAGAGTCCGTCATCAACGGCCTGTTGCAAGTCGCTGGTGATGAGTGCCCGGGATGGTCGCAGCCATGCTGATGGCTGGCGCATGGAGCGCGAACTGTTCATTGAACTTTTCAACACCGAAGATCAGCGCGAAGGCGTCAATGCGTTTCTGGAGAAACGCGCGCCCCAGTGGAAAAACCGATAAGGGAACCGGGGCATGCCTATGAGTAGCCAATCTGTGGTTTTTGAAGAACTCACGATAAAAGACGGGGGCCGCATCGGTGTGGCGCGCCTGAATGCGCCGCGGGCCATGAACGCATTGTCGCTGGACATGATCCACCTGCTCAAAGCCCGTCTCGATGACTGGGCGAAGGATCGTGAAGTAAAGGCCGTATGGCTGGAAGGCGAGGGCGATAAAGCTCTTTGTGCTGGCGGTGACATCGTCGCACTCTATCGAGACATGACCGAGCCGCGTTCTGATCAGCGCACTGCCAGCGTGGGCGAGCAGTTCTTCACCGACGAATATGAGTTGGACTACCTCATTCACACCTACCCCAAACCTTTTATTGTCTGGGGTAACGGCATCGTGATGGGGGGTGGCCTCGGCCTGATGGCTGGCGCCTCTCACCGGGTGGTAACCGAACAGTCAAAAGTTGCGATGCCGGAAGTCAGCATAGGCCTGTATCCGGATGTTGGGGCTGGTTGGTTCCTTAACCGTATGCCTGGCCGTACCGGGCTTTTCCTGGGCCTGACCGGGGCACGGATAAACGGGGCCGATGCCCTGTTTGTGGGGCTGGCGGATCGCTTTATCTGTCATGATCGCCGGGACGAGGTGAAGGCTGCTTTGCAGCAGGCACGGTTTGGCAGCACGGCCAGGAAGGCCGTCAGCGAAGTGCTGCGACGGTTTGAGGAAGAATCACGGGAAGCCTTACCGGACTCGGTCGTCAGGAATCATTTCGATGTTATCCAGTCACTCACCGACGGCGATACGCTGATTGATGTGGTGGACAACCTGATGGGTGTGCAGGAGGACGACCCCTGGCTGATTAAGGCTGTAAAAACGGTATCTGCCGCCTCACCGACATCCCTGGCGATCTCCTGGCAGCATTTTCATGACACCCCCCGCGACAGCCTTGCGGATGTGTTTCGAAAAGAGCGTCGGCTGTCCCTCCATTGCCTGAAAAAGGGCGAGTTCGCAGAGGGTGTCCGGGCGTTGCTCATAGACAAAGACCTGCAACCACGCTGGCAGTACCCGACTCTGGCCAGTATTGATCCGATGTGGGTGGACGAATTTTTTCTGAAAACATGAATCGAACACACTCAGCCTGAACACAGAAAATACGGAGAACAATAATTATGGCGACTATTACGTTTATCGGACTCGGAAACATGGGCGGACCGATGGCCTCCAACCTGCTCAAAGCCGGACACGAGGTGACGGTATTTGATTTATCCGACGATGCGGTCCGCATCCTTGTCGGTGAAGGTGCCAAGAGTGCGGC
>JBDNIR010000240.1:0-5952 GCA_041688195.1 Marinobacter sp. | reverse complement strand
CACGCTCCAGCAGGCGCATATTGATTTCACGCCAGGAGTTTACCTCGTGACCGTCGATGGCATAGATTTCCATACCTTCTGACAGCCCCATCCGGGCAGCGATGGAATCCTGACGAATCTCTCCTACAACCGGAGCGAGGGTGGTAAAACCGACCACACCCAATAACCAATAGGCAAATATTGCAAAGATGAAATTCGCCGCCGGTCCGGCAGCAGCAATGGCGATACGACGGCTCGGCGGCTTCGACGTAAAAGCTTCGTGGCGCTGATCCTCCGGCACCGGCCCTTCCCGCTCGTCCAGCATTTTAACGTAGCCACCCAGAGGGATAGCGGCCACGGCAAATTCAGTACCTTTGCTGTCATACCAGGAAAATAGCGGCTTACCGAAGCCGACGGAAAAACGAAGAACTTTCACCCCGCAGCGACGGGCGACCCAGAAATGGCCAAACTCGTGGATGGTGACCAGAATACCCAGGGTCACTATCAGGGCAAGAATCGTTTGAATCAGTTGCATAGCGCTCTCATGTCAGACAACACCCTGTTCGATTTGTTCAAGGGCAATAAGGCGTGCCTGTTTGTCTTTGGCAAAAATGGTGTCAAAATCGTCCGCCGGCACCACAGCGACGGCAGCCAGAGTTCTCTCTATAATAACGGCGATATCGGCAAAACACAGGTTACCTGCAAGAAAGGCTGCAACAGCTTCCTCATTGGCGGCATTAAGCACCGCCGGTGCCGTTCCACCAGCTTCGAACGCTTCGGCGGCCAGCCTCAGGCAGGGAAAACGCGTGGGATCCGGTTTTTCAAAATGGAACTTGCCCAGGGCAAACAAATCCAATGGCGCCACACCTGCATCAATTCGCTCAGGCCAGGCCAGGCCATTGGCGATCGGTGTCCGCATATCCGGGCTGCCAAGCTGGGCCAGCACTGAACCATCAAGATACTCTACCATGGAATGAATAATGCTCTCGGGGTGTACGTGCACCTCGATGGCCGATGGCTGGGTGTTAAACAACCAGCAAGCCTCGATCATCTCAAGGCCCTTGTTCATCAGAGTCGCTGAATCCACCGATATTTTCTGGCCCATGGACCAGTTTGGGTGGGCGCAAGCCTCCTGTGGCGAGACATGGCGCATGGCTTCAGCGCTATGAGTCCGGAACGGACCGCCGGATGCCGTTAGCAGTATACGGCGCACCCCAGAAGCCCGAACGTCCCGGGCGGTAGCTGGAGGAAGGCATTGAAAAATCGCATTGTGCTCACTGTCTATGGGCAGCAACTCAGCCCCGGAATCGACCACCGCATCCATGAAGAGCTGGCCGGACATTACCAGGGCTTCCTTGTTGGCAAGCAGTACCCGCTTGCCTGCCCGAACCGCTGCCAGCGTCGGGGGCAACCCGGCAGACCCCACAATGGCTGCCATCACCGTATCAGCACCGGCGGACCGGGCCACATCACACAGAGCGTTTTTGCCGCCCCGAACCTCAATGCCGGCCTCTGATGAGAGCGCATATTCAAGCTGGCTCGCCGCTGTCTCATCTGCCATTACAGCCACCCGGGGCCGGAATTCGAGGCACAGCTTTGTCATTTCAGCGACACTGGCGTTCGCCGTCAGGGCATAAATAGCAAACCGGTCCGGGTGACGCCGTACCACATCCAGCGTATTAAGGCCTATGGAGCCCGTAGCTCCAAGAATGGTTACATGACGCATCAGAGCTCGCCTGCCGCTAGCCAGCCCAGTTGGGTGACCAGCAATGCGAAAATGGGAACGGCTGCGGTGAGGCTGTCTATCCGATCCATGATGCCACCGTGACCGGGCAACAACTGGCTGCTGTCCTTAATGCCACGGAAACGCTTCATCATGCTTTCCAGCAGGTCACCCAGCACCGACACCGCTCCGGTTATAAGACTCGCCAGCAATAACAATACCGTGCTCTGCATCGTTGCTCCAGCTAACTGACTTACGGTCACCGCCAATACTGCCACCGCGACCAGGCCGCCCCAAATGCCCGCCCAGGATTTGCCGGGGCTGACAAGCGGTGCCAGTTTGGCCTTACCAAAGGCACGACCGGCAAAATAGGCTCCGATATCGGCAACCCAGACCACGCAAAACACATAAAGAATCATCAGAAGATTATTGGATACATCGCCAAACTGAAACGACCCGGTCCGCATATGGTTAAGGCCCACCCAGGCGGGCACCAGCACCAGCAAGCCCATAATCGCCCGCAGCGGCACGGCCTGCCATAGATCAGTGTTGCGCGGATAGCGGAAAACCAGCCAGAAACAGGCCAGCCACCACACCAAAGCCAGCCACAGCACATTGAGTGCTTCTGTCTGAATCAGGGCATAGAGCACCAGAGCAACGAACGCCCCATAGACCACCCGGGCTACCTGATGGGTGAGACCGGCCATATTGGCCCACTCCCAGGCACCAATCGAAATAACGGCACCGGTAAACAGAGCAAAACCTGAAGGCGGCAGGAAGAAAATACCCCCTATCGCAATGGAGGCAAGAATCAGGGCGGTAATGATGCGAATTTTGAGCACAGGCGTTTCGCTCTTTCTTGTCGTTATTGTTGGGCGCGTCGGCTCTGGATCTGATCGTCAGTCTGACCAAATCGCCGCTGTCGACCGGCGTAAGCTCGCAATGCCTCAAGCATTTGCGGCTCGCGGAAATCAGGCCAGTATACGTCGGAAAAATACAGCTCGGTATACGCCAGATGCCACAACATAAAATTGCTGACGCGCTGCTCACCTGCAGTCCGAATCATCAGGTCCGGCATCGGGAGGTCGCCAATGGACAGGTGCTCTTGCAGCGTTGCGTCGGTAATATCCGACGGCGTCAGAATTCCCGCCTGGACCTTGGCTGCAACCTGGCGCGTCGCCTGGGTAATGTCCCAGTGACCACCGTAGTTGGCGGCGATCACCAGTGTCATAAGGCTATTGTGACGGGTCAGTTCCTCGGCCTGCGCCATGCGCTCCTGCAAGGTGGAGCTAAACGCAGAGCGGTCGCCAATAATCCGCAGCCGGATGTTGTTCCGGTTGAGTTTTTTGACCTCACGTTCCAGGGCGAACAAAAACAACCGCATTAGTGCGGATACTTCTTCCTCCGGGCGGCGCCAGTTTTCACTGGAAAATGCGAACAGTGTCAGTACCTCGGCACCCTCGCGGGCACAGGTTTCCACCACGGCCCTGACAGAATTAACGCCCGCCTTGTGGCCGGCGACACCCGCCAACCGGTGAGCCTTGGCCCAACGGTTATTGCCATCCATGATAATTGCTACGTGCCTGGGCCGGTTATCTGCGGTAACCGGCACCTCGGCGGATACACTTTCCGTCATGCCATCCCCTGACCAGCCGATACGCTCTGTAACCATCAGCTGATGTATAAACGAGAGCAACCCGGGAGGTTATACCTCCATCAGGTCCTCTTCCTTGGCTTTGAGCATTTTGTCGATTTCGGCAATGTGGCGATCCGTCAGCTTCTGGATGTCGCTCTCTGCACTGCGCTCGTCGTCTTCAGTGATCTCTTTCTCTTTCAGCAGATCTTTAACGTCACTGTTTGCGTCACGACGGGCATTACGAACGCTGACCTTTCCATGCTCGGCATCGGCGCGAGCCTGCTTGACCATGTCTTTACGGGTTTCTTCCGTCAGCATGGGCATCGGAATGCGAATAATGTCCCCGTTATTGGACGGGTTCAGACCCAGATCGGACATCATGATGGCTTTTTCGATGACCGGCATGAGGTTCTTTTCCCAGGCCGACACGGCCAAAGTACGGTTGTCCTCAACGTTCACGCTGGCAATCTGCTTGAGCGGTGTAGCCTGCCCGTAATAATTGATCATAACGCTGTCAAGAATGGACGGATGCGCTCGGCCTGTACGGATTTTGTTGAAAGCCGATGTCAGGGCTTCCAGGCTTTTCTTCATCTTCTTTTCGGCTTCTGCCTTAATGTCGTCAATCACTTCAATGTCCTCAATTCGTCGACTCAGCGGTGTTGCCGGGCGCCAGTTTGCGCCTCAGCTCTCGGGGTTGTCACCACCCTCAATCAGGGTCCCTTCATGTTCACCGACTACGATTCGGGTCAAAACTCCGGGTTTGTTCATATTGAATACGCGTACTGGCATGCCCTGGTCACGACACAGGCAAATGGCTGTCAGGTCCATCACGCCAAGTTTCTTGTCCAGCACTTCGTCGTAGGTCAGACGTTCATACTTTTCAGCTGACGGGTCTTTTACCGGATCTGCAGAGTATACACCGTCCACCTTGGTTGCTTTCAGTACCACGTCTGCTTCTATTTCAATACCTCGAAGGCATGCCGCAGAATCGGTGGTAAAAAACGGGTTTCCTGTACCGGCGCAGAAAATAACGACATCGCCGTCTTTCAGATCACGCAAAGCCCGGCGCCGGTCATAATGCTCAACCACGCCACTCATGGGAATCGCAGACATTACACGGGTACGGATATTGGATCTCTCAAGGGCGTCCCGCATGGCCAGGCCATTCATGATAGTCGCCAACATACCCATGTGGTCCCCTGTCACCCGATCAATCCCTGCGACATTCAGTGCGGCACCCCGGAACAGGTTACCGCCACCGATTACCAGGCCAACTTGAACACCTATACCGATCAACGCGCCAATTTCAAGCGCCATCCGGTCGAGTACTTTGGGGTCAATTCCGAAATCATGCTCACCCATCAGCGCTTCACCACTGAGTTTGAGCAAAATACGTTTGTATCTGGGCTGGGTGCCTGACTGCTTTGGCATGATGCTGCGTCCCCTTTGTTCATGGTGTCCTGACGGACAATGACTCAGTGGGCAGACCGGGCGGGGAAAACATCTCTCCGACAGGCCGGGCCGGTATCTGACATCCCCTCAACCAGATGGCGGCAAAAGGGCTATCTCAGATACGAGCCTGCCACGAAAACCGGGAGATCCCGACTTACGTGGCAGACAATATTGGCTGACACGCAGTGATCAGTGATGCCGTGCCAGCCAATCAGGACGATCAGGACTTGCTGGAGTCAGCTGCTGCTGCAACCTCCGCCGCAAAATCCACTTCTTCCCGCTCAATACCTTCGCCAACCTCAATACGCACGAAGCTGGATAGTTCGCCGCCGTTGCTCTTGACCAGAGCGCCAACGGTCTGCTCCGGGTTTTTGACGAAAGGCTGATCAACCAGGCTGTTTTCCTTGAGGAACTTGCCGATCCGGCCGGCCATCATCTTCTCGACGATTTCCGCCGGCTTGCCTGCCATGTCTGGCTGGGCACGGATGATGTCTTTTTCGTTCTCAACTTCGTCCTGGGGCATGTCTTCGCCCCTGGCGACGCGCGGATTAACCGCAGCGACGTGCATGGCGATATCACGAGCAACGTCGGAATCACCGGCGGTCAGGGCAACCACGGAGGCGATCTTGTTGTTACTGTGCACATAGCCATCAACCACTGCACCTTCGACCTTAACAACACGACGCACGGTGATGTTCTCGCCAATTTTCTGGACCAGGGCTTCACGCTTGCCCTCAAGGTCGCCAGCCATCAGCTTGGCAACGTCGGTCTCGCCATTGGCAAAAGCAACGTCCAGCACTTCGCGTACGAAGCCCAGGAAATTATCATCACGGGCGGCAAAGTCGGTTTCGGAGTTCACTTCAAGAATGAACGCGCGGGTGTTGTCGTCAGACACTTTCACCAGAGCCACGCCTTCTGCAGCAGTACGACCTGCTTTCTTGGCAGCTTTGAGACCGGAAGACTTACGCATATTCTCGATTGCTGCGTCCACATCGCCTTCGCTCTCGACCAGTGCTTTTTTGCACTCCATCATGCCAAGACCGGTACGCTCACGCAGCTCTTTGACCATTGCAGCGGTAATTGCAGCCATGTTCAATCCTCTTGTTTCTGAATTCTGGAATCTGCACCGGTGAGACACCGGCACAACCTGTAATGATTGTCT
>JBDNIR010000239.1:0-3213 GCA_041688195.1 Marinobacter sp. | reverse complement strand
TTTTCGGTGCCCTGCGATCTGGCCGGTAGCGCCGATATGCTGGCGCGCCCCAGTCGTAGAATTTACATGCAGCGTTTTCTACGCGATCTGCACGTGAAAATGTCAGAGAAAGCGCGACTGTTTCCGGAACTCATTGATGTCGCCGGTTTTGAATCGATTCGCAACTTCCACCAGTTTGATGATCGCTATACGGCGCCGCTGCATGGGTTCAAAAGTGCGGCTGACTATTGGGCCCGGTGTTCGGCGCTGGGTCAGTTAAAGAACATTAGCGTGCCTGCGCTGATGGTCAACGCAGCGGATGATCCGTTTCTCTCCTCAAGCTGTTTTCCGGAAAGCAGGCAGGTGCTGGGTAAGAACGTCATACTGGAGGCCCCAAAGTGGGGTGGGCACGTCGGCTTTGTCGAACATACCCGTGATGGCTACTACTGGTCTGAGCGGCGAGCGGTGTCTTTTCTGGAACAACTGGCTTAACCGCCGGTGATCATCGCTTTCAGCTCGGGCCAGACGTTCCTGAGCAGAATAGGTTGAGCTTCCTGGGTGGGATGAATACCGTCGTCCTGAATAAGGCTTTCGCCCTCAAAGATACCGTCAAGAAAGAAAGGCACCAAGGCGGTGGATTCGGATTCAGCCAGCTGCGGGTAGATGGCGGCAAAGGCTTTGATGTAGCGCTCACCGTAGTTGGGCGGTATCTGCATGCCCAACAGTAAAACCCGGGCCCCGGCCTCTTGCGATTGCCTGATCATTGCCTGCAGGTTTTTCTCAATGACATTCGGCGGGAAGCCGCGCAATCCGTCATTGCCGCCGAGTTCAAGGATCACGATCTCCGGGGAGTGTCGGGAGAGCAAGTCTGGCAGGCGTCGTACGCCGCCATCGGTGGTCTCTCCGCTGACACTGGCATTAACAATTGTCCACCCCGACAGGTTTTCCTCGGCCAGTCGCTCTTCGAGCAGAGCAACCCAGGCCTGCTCAGTCTCCACGCCATAGGCGGCGCTCAGGCTGTCGCCTATGACCAGTAACGTGCCGGAGGCGCCGTGAGCATGGCCCAAGGCTACAAGACAAACCACAAAAACTATTGATCTCAGACGTAAAAATACCGTATCCATAGACATCTGTTTCCACACCGTTTGATGGAGTATCTGTGAAAGATCAACCGACCGCGACACCTGAAAATGCCGATATCATGCTCAAAGCAACCAACGTGAGCCACCGGGTTGAACTGGGTGAAGATACGCTGACAATCTTGCAGGGGGTCAACCTCGAAATCAAGCGTGCGGAGTCGGTGGCCATCGTGGGACGTTCCGGCTCCGGTAAAACCACGTTGTTGGGCCTTTTGGCCGGATTGGACACCCCTTCTGAGGGTTCGGTGGATCTTGACGGAGCCACCATCAGCTCTTTGAGTGAAGACGAGCGCGCCAGGCTTCGTGCGCAGAGGGTTGGTTTTGTTTTCCAATCATTCCAGTTGCTTCCGGCCTTGTCAGCTATCGAAAATGTAATGCTGCCGTTGGAACTCGGCGGGCATGAAAGTCCTGAAGCGAAAGCCAAGGAATTGCTGATTCGCGTGGGATTGGGCGAAAGGCTGCATCATACTCCTCGTCAGTTATCAGGAGGCGAGCAACAACGGGTGGCCATTGCCCGGGCGTTTGCCGCTGACCCGATCGTGCTGTTCGCTGATGAGCCCACGGGCAATCTGGACAACCACACCGGTCAGGCTATTTCAGATCTGCTGATGATGCTTAACCGGGAGCAGGGCACCACGTTGGTTATGGTGACCCATGATGAGCAATTGGCCGCGCGCTGCAAACGGCAGTTCCATATCGAAGCGGGCGAATTATCAGAACCTGCCTCCCAGAACACTCCAGTAACGGAGTCGATGGCCTGATGGGTGCTACCAAAAAACTGTCTTCGGTTCGTCGTGACTGGCGTGAACGGGACGTTCGGGTTGTGCTGGCTGCTCTGATTGTAGCGGTAGCCACGGTCGCAACTATTGCCCTCTTTGCCAGTCAGCTCCAGCGGACACTGATTTCCTCCGCCAGTACGTTCTTGGCGGCAGATCGAAAACTGGAGGCTGAAAATGGCGTTCCGGTGCCCCCGGAGTGGCGAGAGGAAGCCGAACGGCGGGGTCTGGAAACCGCCGAGATGGTGGAATTCAGCACCATGGTGTTCGGTAATGATAATTTCCAGCTGGTCTCGGTGAAGGCCGTTAACGACAACTATCCTCTGAAAGGCGAGGTCGAATATCAACTTGGCGAGGATGCTCCGAGCCAGGTCTCAGCACGGGGCCCGGAGCGAGGGAACGTGTGGGTTAACCCGAGATTGTTACGGCTGCTGGACGTGGAAATCGGAGAAAACCTGGAAATTGGTAACAAGGCCTTGACGGTTTCCGGAGTGCTGATTCGTGAGCCTGACGGCGGCTTTAATATGGCCGCGCTGGCGCCACGGGTGATGATGCATTCGGACGACGTGGCGGCGACCAACGTCGTCCAGCAGGGCAGCCGCGTGGAGTATGTTTATCTGTATGCGGGTGAGGAAAGTGACCTGAATGCCTTTTACAGTTGGCTGGAGCCACGCTTCGAACCCAGTCATGAATGGGAAAGTATTCGCGATGGCGAAGCGCTTTCGCAGTCTCTCCTGAAAGCCGAGCGCTTCCTGTTGCTGGGCGGAAGTCTCGCAGTCCTGCTGGCGGCCGTTGCTGTGGCGGTGGCCAGTCGTCAGTACGCCATGAACCAGCGCGACACCGTGGCTTTACTGAAAACCCTTGGCCTCAGCAGTCATGGCATTGGCAAGTTGTACATTGGCCGTTTGGTGTTGTGGGGGCTGGTAGGTATTGTCGGTGGTTTACTGATTGCCCTGCCCATCGTTTGGATACTGAACAGTCTGGTCGCCGATTTGCTGGAACGGCCGGTGGATTTCAGACTTGATATTCTGGCATTAACGCCAGCGCTGATGACCGCAGTGGTATCACTTTTCGCCTTTGCTTACCCGCCTATTCACCGGCTTCGAAATGTACCTGCTATGCGCGTGTTGCGCAGCCAGCCAGGGGAATCGGGCCGGGAGGCATGGCTGGATATCGCGATTGCAGTGGTCGCGGTGTTCGGCCTGGTGTGGCTTTATGCCCGAGAAATCACGCTGGTACTTGCACTTTTAGGGGGTTTGGCGGCTTTGCTGGGCATACTGGTCGTTCTGGGTTGGCTGATGGTGATTGGCCTGCGCCGC
>JBDNIR010000238.1:0-2644 GCA_041688195.1 Marinobacter sp. | reverse complement strand
TCGAATCATGCCGGGGTTTGTAATCGACCGGCGAAATATCCGCAACAATCAGATGGTCGACTCGCGAAGGGTTGGCAAGGGCCACTTGCATCGCTGTTTTACCCCCCATGGAATGACCAAGCAGGGACGCTCGCTCAAGGCCTTGAGAATCCATATAAGAGATGACATCGTCGGCCATGGCAGCGTAGTCCATGCTGTCTGTATGAGGTGACTTACCATGGTTACGCAGATCCATCGCATGAATCTGCCACTCATCCTGCAACCGCTGGGCGGCCCCGCCCAGATTCTCCAGCGAGCCAAAAAGCCCGTGCAGCAGAATCAGGGGTTGGCCTGCTCCGGTAATACGGTGATTCAGTACAACGCTCATGCTTTGCTCCCAACGCCAAAAGTTATAACCAGGCCCGCAGTTCTCCAGGCGCGGTAGAATTCATAAGATACGAAACCTGATGCTTCACAGCGAGTTTCCGCCCAAACCTAAAGCCCACTTGATAGCGACGAGCCCGCTTGCGGCATCACGCGGCATAGTGCAACCGCAGTCGCACTGATGCGTCCGTTCGCTCAGGCTCTTTTTGACAACCGCCCAGCATTCAGGGCATCGCTGGCTCGGCTTCGCCTTTTGTGTGGGTATTTCGACAAACTCACCACCAGTTTCTTCGACTTTGTAGTGCATCATGGCCAGCAACTTTGCGGGCGCAGTGTCTAATATCTCCCGGTTTAACCCGGATTTTTGCTTAACCATTTTGCCTGGTTTTTCGACCGTGCCTTGGGCCGTTCGGGTCATGTTCCGAACAGTCAGTTTCTCGGTGGTAAAGAGTGCATATTCCTTTGCCAGATCGTGACTCAGTTGGTGGTGGTCATAGTGGCGCTGTCGGGCGACTTTGGCTCTGGCTTGAGTGAGAGCCTTACATGCTTTGCGCCAGCGATTAGATCCACGCTTTTTGCGGGAAACGGCTTGTTGCAATGACAGCAAGCCATCTTTTGAATCCCGGTAATAGCGCGGATTCTCAATAGTAAAATGCTTACCATCCTCGTGCGTAACCGTTCCGAGATGTTCCACGCCCCAATCGAACCCACACGCCCTCAGTCCTTCGCAGGCACGTTCTGGTTCACATTCGACGGTAACTGACAAATACCATTGACCGTGCCGGTGAATGACTTGACTGGTTTTAACTTTCCCAAGCATCCGGGCTTGGCCTCGGGCCTTGATGCGACCAATTCCGTTGATGGCAAGCCTGCCGTGTTTACCATTAGCCTCTGGTACAAAAGACCAACCACTGCCGCCGCACATCTCAAAACTGGAAAAACGGCTAAGCGAGCGAAAACGAGGGAAGCTTGGAGTTTGCCCTTTTTTGACCCGATCAAAAAAGGCCTTGAACGCTTTATCCAGACGACGAAGGGTCATCCGGGTAATGTAAACGGGAATTGCTTTGTACTCGGGATGCTCGGCGCGAATCTGAGTAAGACTGGCCTGCTGATCATTGTAGGAGATCGACTTTCCGGTCTTCCGGTAGCAGTCGATTCGCTCTTGCAGTGCTGCATTATAGAGTTGTTGGTGCAAGCGCAAGCTCGCCAGCAATTGCTCCGATTGCGATTTACTGGGGTAGAGCTTGTAATTGATTTTGCGCTTATCCATGAAAACCAATATAATTGGTTCCCATGAGCAAAACAACCCTAAAGTCTCTACATCATTGCGTATACAACACGAAGTACCACTTGGTTCTAGTGACAAAATACCGAAATCCTGTCATTAATGAGGATATTCTAAAACGCTTGTCTGAGCTGATAGCGGAGCGCGTGGATGCCTGGGAGGGTGAGTTATTTGAGGTGAATGGAGAACCCGACCATCTCCATATACTGATGGAGCTTCCCCCGAAATACGCAGTAGCTGATTTTGTGAATGCCTTGAAAACCGGAACGTCACGAAGAGTCAGGAATGAGTTTGCCGATCACGTTAATCGCTATTACTGGAAACCTTTTTTCTGGTCGAAAAGCTACTGCGTCGTCACCTGCGGTGGAGCGCCGCTTTCGATTATTAAGCAGTACATTGAAAACCAAAAAGGCGCTTAACCATCACCAAGCTAAGCTGCGCATGGAAAGGGAATGCAGCGCTAAAATTGTTCAATTTTAACGCGAGGGCGTCCTCATGCCCCTGCCAGGCCAGCGGTCCGTGGCTGCCGGTTCGATTAGTTTGGTCCGCATTCAGTAAACCGGAAACCAGTCGCATCCAACCCACAGAACGGGGGGCCAAACCATGTCAGTCACCCTGATATCG
Source organism: Marinobacter sp. (assembly GCA_041688195.1). Taxonomy (GTDB): domain Bacteria; phylum Pseudomonadota; class Gammaproteobacteria; order Pseudomonadales; family Oleiphilaceae; genus Marinobacter. The sequence goes on along the minus strand of JBDNIR010000238.1, from coordinate 372 downwards.
GGTTACATTACCATTGAACTCAAGCAAGTACCCACACCAGGAGCCATGATATTGCCTGATTTATCGTTTATTGCCCTGGCGCTGGTAGCGATCTATAGCCTGGCCCTGTTTTGCATCTACCGAGTGCTGCTGACCTATCGCACAACCCAGGGCGCGATTGCCTGGATTGTAGGGCTGTTAGGGTTTCCTTATCTGGTGCTACCGCTATTCCTGTTTTTCGGTCGCAACCGTTTTTCCGGATACGTCCGCGCCCGGCGCTTGGGCGATCGTTCTCTCAACCACCTGCTACAAGAGTTCGAGCAGCAGGCTGTCGCGATTCCTCAGCCAGCGGGGGAGCATTTCAATGATGAACTGCAGGTGTTGAGCAACCTT
>JBDNIR010000237.1:0-2670 GCA_041688195.1 Marinobacter sp. | reverse complement strand
TTGATATGCAGGATGTGCCAACAATGGATGGTACTGCCATAGTGGCGCTTCAGGTCCTGATCGAAGACCTGCTCCAGGATGATGTTTCGCTCATTCTGACCGGACTTCCGACGCGCATCATTATCAAGTTGCGTCGGGCCCGCGTGCGAAAAGTCATGGGAAAACTCACCTACGCCGGCAGTCTGATACAAGCCAGAGCTATTGCGCTTCGCTGGCTGGCATCATAACTGAGAAGGAATGCGGGGCTCTCCCTCGAAACCGGACAACGAGGCCCAGGCGGTAAAGCTTGCCCTGGAAGGAACATAAAATATGAGCAACGATCAGTTAAAGCATGTACTTGAAATGAGCGGTGAAGAGAGATTCGACTACTTTTTAACCAAGGTGGTTGAAGACAGGGAAATCTGGATACTGGTTAACGCCGAGAATCAATTTTTGAAGATTGTTGCTGAAGATGGCGGCTATGAATATTTGCCGGTCTGGCCGAACTCGGATTTTGCCCGTGAATACACAAAGGATTCCGACGGTCTGGTTCCTAAATGCCTTTCTTTGCCAGAATTTTTCAAGAAATGGGTACCAGGTTTGGAGAAAGACGGCCTCGAAATTGGCGTATTTCCAGGCTCCGATAAAACCCTATGGATAACCGAGCCATCAGAATTAAAAGATGACTTGCAGGATGAGCTCTCAAATATTTAAGTCAACGACCAGGTTTTTCTGCCCCCTTCTGCCTATAACTCGATTTTTACAGTCTGATACTGCCTGATAGCGAACGCAGGGTTTGTCAGCGCTGTGATAGGCTGACAGATATCCTATTTGAGGCGCTTGCATTATGACGATTGACCTGCGAAGCGACACAGTTACGCGCCCTACATCCGCCATGCGGGAAGCCATGAGCAAGGCTTCCGTCGGGGATGATGTTTTTGGGGATGATCCAAGCGTTAATGCTTTCGAGGACGCGGTCGCTCAGCGGGCAGGTTATCCGGCTGCGCTGTTTTTTCCTACCGGTACCCAAAGCAATCTGACCGCCTTGATGGCGCACTGTCAGAGGGGTGACGAATTCATTGCGGGCCAGCACGCTCATCTTTATAAATATGAAGGAGGCGGCGCTGCGGTGCTCGGAAGTATTCAGCCTCAGCCGGTCCCACATGAGGCCGATGGCACGTTGTCGCTGGCCAGTATTTCAGAGGCGATCAAGCTGGATGACTTTCACTATGCCCGCACCCGCCTGCTGGCGCTGGAAAATACGTTCCACGGCAGGGTGATGCCGCAGGAGTATATGGCGCGGGCGACGTCTTTTGCTAAAGAGCGGGGGCTCGCAACCCATCTCGACGGGGCTCGTCTTTTTAATGCATCGGTCGCAACCGGGCTGCCGCTGTCTGGGCTTTGCGAAGGGTTTGATTCGGTTTCTCTATGTTTCTCCAAAGGCCTCGGCGCGCCGGTCGGTTCGGTGCTGGCGGGTAGTTATGGATTCATTGCCGCAGCAAAGCGGATTCGTAAGATGCTTGGTGGTGGCATGCGGCAATCTGGCATTATTGCAGCGGGTTGTCATCACGCCCTGGACCATCACGTTGAACGGTTAGCGGATGACCATCAGCATGCACGGCTTCTGGCGGAAGGGCTGGCAGCGATCGCTGGGGTCGAGGTTTTATCCTGCGATACCAACATGGTCTTTGTCAGGTTTCCGGAGCAGGATAGTGAGGGGCTGCGGAAATACATGGCTTCCCATGATGTGGTGATGACGCCAGCAGCGCGGACGCGTTTGGTTACGCACCTGGATATTTCCGCTGAGGATATCGAGCGGGTTATTGCGTTGGTAAGCACTTATTTTTCGGATAACCGACAGAGCTTGCCCGCCTGCACTTTGTAGCGCTGGACTGCTCTTGATCACCTAATACAATACGGGGCTTTTATGACGACACCAGATTCTCTCGTTCTCCTGCACACCGCCGATGGCATCACGACTTTGACGTTGAACCAGCCTGAACGCAGGAACAGTTTGTCCATGACCATGCTGGAAGCATTGTCGGGGGCACTCACCCAACTGGCGGAAGACGAAAGCACTCGAGTGGTCGTGCTGACGGCAACCGGCCCTGTTTTCTGCGCCGGACATGATTTGAAAGAGATTCGGGAACAGTTTGATCAACGGGATGCGCAGCATCGTTTATTTCAGCTCTGCAGTAAGGTCATGCAGCAGATTGTTGGATTGCCCCAACCCGTGATTGCCAGGGTGAACGGCGTTGCGACCGCCGCAGGCTGCCAGCTCGTGGCCAGCTGCGATCTGGCGGTTGCCTCCGCTTCGTCCCGATTTGCGACGCCGGGGGTCAATATCGGGCTTTTCTGTTCAACGCCGATGGTGGCATTGTCCCGAAACGTGTCGCGCAAGCACGCCATGGAGATGCTGTTAACCGGCAACATGATGAGTGCGGAAAGGGCAGAGCAGACCGGCCTGATCAATCGGGTGGTGGACGAGCCGTTGCTTGATGAAACGGTTCATACCCTGGCAGCGACCATAGCCGGAAAATCCAGCCACACGCTCAAGATCGGTAAAGAGGCATTTTATCGCCAGCTGGAAATGGGACTTTCCGATGCCTATGACTACACCTCAAACGTCATGACGGAAAACCTGAATGCTATGGATGCCCATGAGGGCATTTGTGCCTTTCTTGAAAAGCG
>JBDNIR010000236.1:0-8914 GCA_041688195.1 Marinobacter sp. | reverse complement strand
TGATCGCAGGTGTTGTTCTCGGCGTCAGCTTGACGGCAACAGCTTATGGCGCAGGAGATCCTGCCGCAGGCGAGGCTAACGCAGCTGTATGTGCAGGGTGTCATGGACAGGGTGGTGCGGCTCCCATTATGGCGGTTTACCCCAAGCTGTCTGGTCTGGGAGAAAAGTATCTTTATCAGCAGTTGGCGCTGATCAAATCCGGGGATCGTGCGATTGCAGAGATGACGGGTCTTCTCGATAACATGAGCGATCAGGACCTGCAGAACCTGGCCGCCTATTTCGACAAACAGGAAATGACCATTGGCAAGGCTAATCCGGAGCTGGTCGAAGCCGGTCAGGCGCTATATCGCGGCGGCAACCTGGCGTCGGGTATTGCTGCGTGTTCAGCTTGCCACAACCCGTCCGGTAAGGGTAATGAGCCTGCGGGCTACCCACGGTTGAGCGGACAGTCTGCCGAGTATGTCCAAAAGCAGCTGATGGCCTACCGTAAAGGTGAACGTGATGCTGGTGGTCAGAGTCAGTTGATGATGGATATTGCCGCCAGACTGACCGATTCAGAAATTGAAGCTGTAGCGAGCTACATTTCCGGTTTGCACTAAACCGGTTTTGACGGCCAGAGAAACCCCCGCCTGAGCGCGGGGTTTTTTTGTCTAGCGCAGGCGAACTTTGTAAGGTTATCGTGGTCTTAACTGGTTAATTGGGACACCATCGTGTTTGATGATTGTTATAACAACAGAGGTTTTCTTATGACAAAAATGTTTAAAGCGGCATTGTTGATGATGCTTGTGGTTTCTTTTGGGGCTCAGGCGCAGGACGACACCTGGCAGGAAGGCCGGCACTATACGGAGCTGAGCAATCCGGTGCCGACCACCAGCAACGACAAAATCGAAGTTGCCGAGGTGTTCTGGTATGGCTGCCCGCATTGTTACACCTTCAAACCCTTGATTGAGGAGTGGGAGGCTGGTGCGGCCGAGGACGTACACTTTGAATTGATCCCCGCTGCCCTGGGTCGCTCCTGGGAGCCTCATGCAAGGGCGTACTACACGGTTGAGGCTCTGGATAAGCTTGATGAAACCCACGATGCGCTTTTCAATGCGCTTGCACGGGACCGTCGCCAGCTCGAGACCGCTGAGGCGCTTGCTGACTATCTGGCGGATTACGGTGTTGATGAAGGCGAATTTATCAAAACATTCAACAGCTTCGGAGTAAATGCAAAGATGCAGCAGTCTCAAGCTAAGATCAGGGGCGCGCGTATAACCGGTACACCGACTATGCTGGTAAATGGAAAGTACACTGTCAGTGCCTCGATGACGGGTAGCCACGAGAACATGATTAAAGTAGTGGACTACCTTGTTGAAAAAGAGCGCGCTGCCCAACAGTAACTGCGTGATAGCACAGGCCGAAGCCTTCTGGTTCGGCCGTGATCCGGTGTCAATCGTGGTGGATACCAGCCCCATGTACAGACGCATAAAAAAGCAATTTGACGGCTTTATGGGTACCAGCGGTTCTGGCCGCGGGGCCTGTTCGGGTATGGATCATGTGCCTGAATTTGAGGCGCACCGGCATATCCGGTTAATTACCTTCAATATTCAGGTTGGTATCAGCACCTCGTCTTATCGACATTACCTGACCAGAAGCTGGCAACACTTCCTGCCTCACCGACACCGCAATGACAATCTCGACCGTATTGCCACCCTGTTGCGAAATTACGACGTGGTCGCTCTGCAGGAGTGCGATGGGGGTAGTCTGCGTAGTGGCTATATCAACCAGGTGCAGTATCTTGCGGAGGCGAGTGGTCTGCCCTATTGGCGGCAGCAGCTAAATCGCAACCTTGGGCAGTTTGCCCAGCATAGTAATGGTCTGTTGAGCCGATACCGGCCGCTGGATGTCACTGAGCACCGCTTGCCGGGCCTGATTCCTGGTCGCGGAGCCATCATCGCACGCTACGGTTCAGAGGAAGACCCTCTGGTGCTGGTCATGATGCATCTGTCACTCAGCAAGTCAGCCCAGCAGCGACAACTTGGCTTTATCCGCGACCAAATTGCGGATTACCAGCACGTGGTGCTAATGGGAGACATGAACAATCATGCGGAGGAGCTGTTGAATCGCTCGCCGCTCAGCGAGACGAACCTGATTCCGCTTCCGGATACGGCTCACAGCTTCCCGAGCTGGCGACCTGAGCGTGCACTTGATCACATCCTGGTTAGTCCGAGTCTTGAGATACGTCGGGCGGAAGTAGTGAGTTATCCCATGTCTGATCACCTTCCCATCGCACTGGATATCGCGTTGCCGAAAGGTTACGTGGAGAAGTTTTAAGGCGGCTGTAGCTGCTGTTGGCGCCGAGTTCCCGGCATAAAAAACCCCGGCAGACAGCCGGGGTTTTTATCGAAAGCAAAATCAGTGTTACTTGATCTTGGCTTCCTTGTAGGAAACGTGCTTGCGAACCACCGGATCGTACTTCTTGATTTCGATCTTTTCCGGGGTATTACGCTTGTTCTTGTTGGTCGTGTAGAAATGACCAGTACCTGCTGATGAAACCAGCTTGATTTTTTCGCGCATGATGCAGCTCCTTAGAATTTCTCGCCGCGGGCACGAAGATCGGCCAGCACAGCGTCAATACCTTTTTTATCGATGACACGCATACCTTTGGTAGATACACGCAGCCTTACAAAGCGCTTTTCTGACTCAACCCAGAAACGATGGTTCTGCAGGTTGGGCAGAAAGCGACGACGGCTGTGGTTCATCGCGTGAGAAACGTTGTTACCTGCAAGCGGACGCTTACCGGTAACCTGACAGACTCTGGACATACTTGCCTCCGACCTGAGCTAAGGTCTTGAAAATACGAATTCGTTTATCGCGCCTTTCGGTGCTCGCCAGACGCCGCCATACCAGGCTATGTGAAACTCGGGCCAGCGCTCGCGACGTTTGGCACAACCTGAAAATTAAGGGACGCTTTTATACCAGAACCGTGACCTAAACGCAAAAAATTGTTGGGGTTTTGGCCAGGATCTCGGTTTGCTCTTACCTCATGATTACATCAGACCTCGTTCGGCCAGTGAGATGACTTCGCCATGACCAACCACCATGTGATCCAGTACCCGGATATCCACCAGTCCGAGCGCTTCTTTCAGCCGCCGGGTCAGGCTGATATCGGCCTGGCTCGGCTCTGCTACGCCGGAGGGGTGATTGTGAGCAAAGATAACCGCTGCAGCGTTTTGTTCCAGAGCATAGCGGACCACCTCCCTCGGGTAGACCGCCGCGCCATCAATGGTACCGCGAAACAGCTCATGGTACTGGATAACACGATGCCGGTTGTCCAGAAACAGGCCCGCAAACACTTCGTGAGGGTAAGTGCCGAGCCTGCTGCACAAGTAAGCCCGGGTGTCCTCAGGTGATCGTAGCGGGTCGCCCTGCCGGAGCGGCTCGTCCATGACCCGACGGGCCATTTCCATCGCTGCCTGAACCTGGGCATATTTTGCCGTCCCGAGGCCTTTCACATCACAGAATTGACGTTTGGAAGCCATCATCATGCCTCGCAAGCCACCAAAATTATCAATCAGATAACGTGATAGCGACATTACGGGCATACCTGCGGTACCGGTTCGCAGAAAAATCGCCAGCAATTCAGCGTCTGACAAACTGCCCGCACCGTGAACCAGCAGGCGCTCCCGGGGGCGTTCATCGGTGGGCCAGGCGGAATTATCCATGCTTGAATCCTTTCAATAGTGGGTTTGTTCAACGCGTCCTGCGTGCGGCGGAAGTTTAACACGCTTGTCGGGCTGTCGGGAGAGCTCGTGCGATGCTATCTTAAAGTCTCTGTTTTTGTTCAATTTGGATACGGAGCAAGCATGACGCAGAAACGTATTCTGCTGGGTGTGACAGGTGGTATTGCCGCGTATAAAAGCGCTGAGCTGGTCCGGCTGCTGAAAAAGGCGAGCTGTTCCGTACGTGTTGTCATGACCGGGGGCGCTGAAGCCTTTGTGACGCCGCTGACGTTTCAGGCGCTCAGCGGCGAAGCCGTCAGGACCTCACTGCTGGATCCTGCGGCAGAAGCCGGTATGGGCCACATAGAACTGGCGAAATGGGCGGATATGGTTGTTGTTGCACCGGCTTCTGCTAATTTCATGGCGCGCCTCGCTCAGGGTATAGCGGATGATCTTCTGACTACCCTGTGCTGCGCCACCGAAGCACCCATTGTGCTGGCTCCCGCTATGAATCAGGCGATGTGGAAAAACCATCGTACCCAACGCAATCTGTCGCTACTGGAAGCCGACCCGCAAATCAGTCTCTGGGGACCGGACCAGGGGGATCAGGCCTGCGGTGATGTCGGCCCCGGACGTATGCTGGAGCCGCAGGCAATTGCTGATCGGATTCTGCTCAATACGCCTCAGTCCCTGGCGGGGGTTCGGGTAGTGATTACTGCCGGCCCTACCCGGGAGGCAATCGACCCCGTGCGTTATATCAGCAACCACAGTTCCGGCAAGATGGGTTATGCGCTTGCCGCGGCGGCCCGGGCTGCTGGCGCTGAAGTCACTCTTGTCAGCGGTCCGGTTACGCTCGCGTCACCTGCTGGCGTGGCCTTGCGACCGGTTGTGACAGCAGAAGACATGCTCGCTGCCTCCATGGTGGCGGTTGACGAGGGCTGTGACATTTTTATAGCCACCGCTGCGGTAGCGGATTATCGCCCGCTAGCCTGTGCTGATCAGAAGCTTAAAAAGTCGCAGAAAGACATGTCACTGGCACTGATGCGCAATCCCGATACGCTGGCCGCTATAGCTGGCCGTGCTGGTGCACCGTTTACCGTAGGATTTGCCGCCGAAACCAATGATGTCATCCGCTACGCCACCGATAAACTGACACGCAAGCATCTCAATATGATTGTTGCCAATGATGTGTCCCGGGCCGGTGTCGGTTTTAACGGTGATGAGAATGCGGTTACCGCGGTATGGCCCGGAGGCCAGCAGGTGTTCGGGCAGGAAACCAAGGTTAACCTCTCGGGCAAGCTCATTACATTGATCGCGGAGCATTATCGGGCAGCCGCCCATTCCAATAATCATCCTGTCAGCAGTAAGGTAAAATCATGACCAGACAGTCATTGCAGGTGCGTGTTCTTGATCCGCGTATCGGTGAGAGTATCCCATTTCCTGCTTATGCGACCGACGGCTCGGCTGGCCTCGACTTGCGGGCCTGCCTTAGTGAGCCGCTTACCCTGGCGCCAGGCCAGACTGAATTGCTTAAAACCGGGCTTTCCATTCATATTGCTGACCCCTCTCTGGCGGCAATGATTCTTCCCCGCAGTGGTTTGGGCCACAAACACGGAATTGTGCTGGGTAATCTGGTGGGGCTGATCGACTCGGACTACCAGGGCGAGTTGATGGTGTCCTGCTGGAACCGGGGGCAAAGCTCGTTCACGGTTGAAGTGGGCGAACGTATTGCACAGTTGATTCTGGTGCCGGTTGTCCAGGCTGACTTTGAAATTGTGGAAGCGTTTGAAACCAGTGAGCGGGGCCACGGTGGGTTTGGGTCCACCGGAACCCGTTAACGGGTTCCGGTTCTTGCAAGCAAGGATCAGCAGGGCATCTATACTCTTGCTATTCAAAAAAATCACTCAACCCAACAAAAACCGTCCCGGGCAGCAACTATTGAGCGGAACCTCACTATGAAACTCGGCAAGAAAAAATCATCGGAAGAGCTGGCGACTGACTCGACCGAGGTCAAAAAGAAGAAAACAAAATCGGGAAAACCCGTCAAGGGCCCAAAGCTCAAGCGCCTGGCGGATGCCGTGGTACTTCAAGTCGTAGTGACGCTGTTGGCGGGCGTTGCGGCCTCAGCCTTGGTTTTTTTCCTGGTACTGGTCCCGGCTGAGTCGCGCTTTCAGGCTGTCCACTCCAAGGCTATGGCTGAGCAAGCAGTGGCCCGGGTAGAGCAACATCTGACGATTCTGCAGAATCTGGTCAATGGTTACGCCTCCCAGTCAGCGGTGCGAAATGCACTCACGGAGACGGCTAACCCGCGCGCAATTTCCGAAGACCTTAGTACCATGCTGCCCGGCATTGCCGAAGTGTTTGTGTTCTCTTACGGCGATATACCGCGCCGGTCCGATGACATGCGTGGGCTTGGATTTGCCAGCCTCGATCTGGCCCGCCGGGCCGAGTCCGGGCGGCAGTTAGCTGCCGATGCTTTTCCCCGTGATGACCAATGGTTTGTCCAGTTGGCGGCACCTGTCAGAAATCCTTCCAGTCAGGCAGTGCAGGGGACGTTACTCGTCGTGTTTAACGCCGATATACTGGCCCCGGCATTGGCCTCTGATGCAGGCAAAGTAGAGATTGTACAAACCGTTTCGGGACAGGAACAAGCGCTGATCGGTCGCGGTGCGGGTGCTGCCGGAGTCATTGATAGCCAGTTGACGCCGCCAAACTGGACATTGCGATTCACTCCGGCAGTGAATGCCTTGCCCGAGTCGAGCCAGATAACTGCCATAGTTCTGGTAGCTGCACCGTCTTTGCTTGCCGCTATTCTGGTCTGGATATTGATGGCTAACGCCCAGCGCGGACTGCGCAGGGAAGTTGCAACGCTTATCCAGTGGGCGCACAAGGCGTTCAGTGGCGAGCGAACCAAGCTGCCGAATTCCCAGTGGGATATAGTGGCCTCAGTAGGCGAGGTGTTATTGAGACTCGCACAGGCAGTCGAAAAGCGGCTGGTCAAGGCCACGGAATCCAGTCGCTTGCAGACCGCCAAACCGGGTCCGGGTTCGGTCCGGACAAAAACAACAACCACGGATACAGCAGAGCCCTTGTTCCAGGACAAGGATATGCTCGACATCGATATGCTGGAGGGTGATGAGGATGTGCTCGGTTTTGGCGGTCAGGACAGCTCCGATGAGTTCGGGCTGGGTGTTGAAGAAACAGATTTGCCAAGTGTTGACGTGGTGCCCGGTATTTTCAGGGCGTATGACATCCGGGGTATCGTTGGTGACACCCTGACCGCAGACGTGGTGATGATCATTGGCCAGGCCATAGGCAGTGAAGCTATCGCGCGTCAAACCACGACATTGTGCATCGGCTATGATGGCCGGCATTCCAGCCCGGAGCTCGCCCACGCCCTCGGTCGGGGAATTATGTCGACAGGTTGCAACGTGATTGATGTCGGGGCTGTACCGACGCCAGTGCTGTATTTTGCCACGTACCATTTGAATACCGGCTCCGGGGTTATGGTGACGGGGAGCCACAATCCGTCCAATTATAACGGCCTCAAGATCATGCTGGGCGGTGAGACGCTCTCTGGTGAAGCCATTCAGAAGCTGTTGCATCGAATTCAGTCCGGTGATTTCGAACATGGTCAGGGCGCCCGCTCAGAGGAGGATGTGCGCCGTGTTTATCTGGATCGGATTATTGAAGATATTGCGGTCGCCGCACCGCTGAAAATTGTCATGGACGCCGGCAACGGTATAGCTGGCGAGCTGGGTCCCCTGCTGGCGGAAGAGCTAGGCTGTGAAGTTATTCGGCTGTACTGTGATGTTGATGGTGATTTCCCTAACCATCATCCGGACCCGGGCAAACCCGATAATCTGGTTGATCTTATCCAGCGGGTGAAAGCCGAGAAGGCCGATATCGGCCTCGCGTTTGATGGCGACGGCGATCGTCTCGGGGTGGTGACCAACACCGGTAAAATTATTTGGCCGGATCGCCTGCTGATGCTGTTTGCCCGGGATGTGGTGTCACGTAACCCGGGTGCGGATGTAATTTATGACGTCAAATGCAGCCGCCGTCTGGCCGGGGTGATCAGTCAGGCCGGCGGCCGTCCGATCATGTGGAAAACCGGTCACTCTCTGATAAAAGCCAAGATGCAGGAAACCGGCGCCTTGCTGGCCGGGGAGATGAGTGGCCACGTGTTTTTCAAGGAGCGCTGGTACGGCTTTGATGATGGTCTTTACTCTGCAGCCAGACTGCTGGAAATTCTCGGGGTAGAGGATCGCCAGTGTGATGAAGTATTTGCCGAATTCCCCGATGATATTAGCACTCCCGAACTGAATGTGGATGTGTCTGATGAGACCAAGTTTGCCCTGGTTGAGAAACTCAGCAAAGAAGGGGATTTCGGTGACGGCAACCTGAGTACCATTGACGGGGTCAGGGTGGATTATCCCGATGGCTGGGGACTGTGTCGTGCGTCTAACACCACCCCCGTGCTGGTGCTGAGATTTGAGGCGGAATCCGAGGAAGCCCTCGAACGTATTAAAACGGTTTTCCGGGAACAGCTGATGAAAGTCGCACCGGATGTGGTGTCGACTTTCTAGAACGTTAACTGAACATATCTGACAGGGCTTGAAGAATGGTATTGGATCGCGAAACCGCCATGCAGGTGGCAGCAGTACTGAGTAAGGGCCTGCCTTATATCCAGCGTTTTACGGGCAAAACGGTCGTCATCAAGTACGGCGGCAATGCGATGGAAAGCGAAGAGCTGAAAAGCAGCTTCGCCCGGGGTGTGGTGCTGATGAAATTGGTCGGCATCAATCCGATCGTGGTTCATGGTGGCGGGCCTCAGATCGGTGACCTGCTGGAAAGGCTCAATATTAAATCGCATTTTATCAATGGCATGCGAGTGACAGACAGCCAGACCATGGATATTGTTGAAATGGTGCTCGGTGGCCAGGTTAATAAGCAAATTGTCTCTTTGATAAACCGCCAGGGCGGCACGGCCGTTGGCCTGACCGGTAAGGATGCCAATCTGATCCGCGCTCGTAAACTTGAGGTGAGGTCCCAATCCGATGAGCTCAAGCGGCCTGAAATTATCGACATTGGTCATGTAGGGGAAGTCGAAAGCGTCAACGTGGAGGTGATCGACATGTTGACCCGGAGCAACGTGATTCCGGTAATAGCGCCCATCGGCGTTGGCCCGGATGGAGCCTCCTACAATA
>JBDNIR010000235.1:0-6291 GCA_041688195.1 Marinobacter sp. | reverse complement strand
TGACGAATTTGCGTCTCTTGATCTGGACGACGATAGCGCTATTGATCGTCAACCAGAAGATAAAGAGGATGAGTTGCCCTCATTGGAAGATGATGAGCTAACAACCTCAGCAGACGGTTCGCTTGATGAATCCTTCCTGAACGAACTCGATGCAGAGCTTGAGAAAGTGGCGAGCGAAGAAAGTGATGACGAAGCGCTTGCCTCTGATGAGACTCTTGATGATCTTGAGCTGGATGTCTCTGATGAGTCTGATCTTGGTGATGACGACGACTTCGATTTTCTATCCGGTACTGATGAGGCAGCTACCAAGCTTGATCTTGCCCGTGCTTACATCGAAATGGGCGATTCGGATGGCGCTCGGGATATTCTCGAGGAAGTTGCCATTGAAGGGAGTGACGGGCAAAAGACGGAAGCTCAGGAACTCCTTAAAAATCTGTCCTGATCCGTTATAATTGCCTCATCGAGCGCAAAACGCCGGTACCCGAAAGGTAACCGGCGTTTTGCTTTCTAACTTATACCTATAGCCGGTAGACCTCTTGTTTCAGACTCCACTAAAATTAACGACCGATACCTTGATAGGTGACGGCCGTGTTGCCCTGGTGTTCGAGTACGATGGTGCCGGATACCACGGTTGGCAATTTCAGAAGTCAGGCGTACCGTCCATAGAAGGTGCACTGGTAAAAGCTATATCCAAAGTAGCAGACCATCCCGTTGAGCTGGTTTGTGCAGGGCGCACCGATGCCGGAGTTCACGCCAGTTATCAGGTCGTGCATTTTGACACGCCGTCAGTGCGGGATATGCGGGCCTGGGTAATGGGCATCAATACCGGGTTGCCACCGGCTGTTTCTGTACACTGGGCCGGAGCAGTGACTGACGAATTCCATGCCCGTTTTTCGGCCATTTATCGGCGCTATCGGTATATTATTTTCAATCATGAGGTGCGTCCGGGCATTCTGAGAAAACAGGTATCCTGGACATTTCGTCCGCTCGAAGCTGACGTCATGAACGAGGCGGCGCAGGTGCTGCTTGGCGAGCATGATTTCTCCGCTTTTCGGGCCGCTGGATGTCAGTCGAGAACACCGAACCGCCGTCTCGACTCCATTGACGTCAGGCGTCACGGTGAGTATCTGGTCCTGGATGTGAAGGCCAATGCATTCCTTCATCACATGGTTCGGAACATTGCCGGTGCGTTGATGGCAGTGGGCTCCGGCAAGCGACCGGAACACTGGATTCATGAGATACTTACCGGTAGAGACCGCAAGCTGGCAGGTGTAACCGCACCGCCCGACGGGCTTTATCTGGTTGACGTAGGTTACCCTGATCAGTTCGGAATTCCGAAGAGCAAGCCGGGGCCGGGTTTCGTACGCCCGTGGCGGAATGACTTTATGAGCGAAAATGGATGACGGTTCGTATCAAAATATGCGGTATCACCACGATACACGACGCGCGTGCGGCAGCAAACGGTGGGGCAGACGCTATCGGCCTGGTATTTTACGATCCCAGTCCAAGATCGGTGGATATGCTTGTTGCGTCTGAAATTGCTCGCTCAATACCTGCTTTTGTTAATGTGGTCGGCCTGTTTGTGAATCCGACAAAGGCTTTTGTGGAAGAGGTTTTGGCGCAAGTTCCCTTGGACACCCTGCAATTTCACGGTGACGAGTCACCTGAATTCTGTCAGCAGTTTAGCCGTCGCTGGATCAAAGCGGTGCGGGTTACATCCGAAGCCGATATCGTAAACGCCTTCGACGCCTACCAGAATGCTTCAGGGCTGCTGGTTGACGCCTACGATCCGGAACGTTATGGCGGCACGGGAAAAGGTTTTGACTGGTCTTTGATCCCTTCGGAGCGCCCATTACCGCTTATTTTGGCCGGTGGATTGGACTCTGATAATGTAGCCCGCGCAATAACGCAGGTCAGGCCGTGGGCTGTCGATGTAAGTGGTGGTGTTGAGCGCGAGAAAGGCATTAAAGATGCCGCTCGCATGAATGATTTTTTGAGAGAGGTTCACCGTGTCGATAAAACTGACTGAAGATATGCTGGCAATGCTACCCGACACCCGCGGCCACTTCGGTGATTATGGCGGGCGCTTCGTGTCGGAAACCCTGATGGACTCTCTGATGACGCTGGAGAAAGAATACCTCAGGTTGAAGAAAGATCCGGAATTCCAGGCCCAGTTTGATTACGATCTTGCCCATTACGTAGGCCGCCCGAGTCCTCTGTATCATGCGGAAAGACTCACCAAAGCTGTAGGTGGTGCTCAGATCTGGCTAAAACGGGAGGATCTCAATCATACCGGCGCTCATAAGATCAACAACACGATCGGACAGGCTCTGCTGGCAAGTTTTCTGGGTAAAAAGCGTGTGATCGCCGAAACCGGTGCCGGCCAACACGGTGTGGCCACCGCGACTGTGTGCGCGCGCCTGGAGCTGGAGTGTCACGTTTTTATGGGCGCGGAAGATATTAAGCGTCAATCACTGAACGTATTCAGGATGAAGCTGCTTGGCGCTCAGGTCCACCCGGTGACCAGCGGTACCCGAACCCTCAAAGACGCCATGAACGACGCCATGCGAGACTGGGTGACCAATGTAGACGATACCTTCTACATCATTGGTACCGTCGCAGGCCCTCATCCTTATCCGTTATTGGTGCGAGATTTCCAGTCGGTGATTGGCCGTGAAACCCGCGAGCAGTGTCTGAAGCAGGCGGGGAGGCTGCCCGATGCACTGGTCGCCTGTGTCGGTGGCGGGTCCAATGCGATCGGTATGTTCTACCCATTCTTCACCGATGAGTCCGTGGAGCTTTACGGCGTAGAGGCCGGTGGTCTGGGTATCGAGACCGGTAAACATGCAGCACCTCTGTCCGCAGGGCGTCCCGGCGTGCTGCACGGCAATCGAACCTATCTGATGGAAGATGAGAACGGGCAGATCGCCGGTACTCATTCCGTCAGTGCCGGCCTTGACTATCCTGGGGTGGGGCCAGAGCATAGCTGGCTCAAAGACATCGGCCGGGCTCATTATGTGTCTGTCACTGACGACGAAGCGCTGGACGGCTTCCGCAAGCTGACCCGAATTGAAGGCATTATGCCCGCGCTCGAAACTGCCCACGCCGTGGCTTACACCATGAAGCTGGCAGCAGAAATGGACAAGGATAAGATCGTTGTAATCAACATTTCCGGGCGAGGCGACAAGGATATTCATACCGTGGCTCAGCTTGACGGTATTGAGCTTTAATACGGATTGCCATTGACAGAGGAGCAGGCATGAGTCGAATTGAAGGCGTGATGAAGGCATTGAAAGACCAGGGTCGCAAGGCGCTGATTCCGTACATTACTGCCGGCGACCCGGCTCCGGATCAAACGGTTGGTCTGATGCACACGTTGGTGGCTGCCGGTGCCGACATTATCGAGCTCGGCGTGCCGTTTTCTGACCCTATGGCGGATGGCCCGGTTATCCAGCGCGCTTGTGAGCGCGCGCTGGTTCACGGTACGTCCTTGCGCCAGGTGCTCGGTATGGTCAAGACATTCCGGGAAACCGATAACAGAACCCCGGTCGTGCTGATGGGGTACCTCAACCCAATGGAAGCCATGGGGTTCGAGGCTTTTGCTGATTCGGCGCTTGCCTCGGGCGTCGACGGGATTCTGACCGTCGATCTGCCGCCGGAAGAAGCGGATCAGGTGGCGCCGCTGTTTACGGAGCGTCATCTTGACGCCATTTTCCTGCTTGCCCCAACGACTACCGATGAAAGAATTCGTGCAATCAGCGAGCACTCCTCCGGTTATGTGTACTATGTTTCTTTTAAGGGCGTGACCGGCGCTGCCAATATCAATGTGGAAGAGGTTGCTGCCAAGGTTAAGCATATTCACGAACTGACAGCACTTCCGGTAGGCGTTGGCTTTGGCATTCGCGACGCGGAAACAGCCGCTGCGGTTGGACGGGTATCCGATGGTGTAATTGTCGGCAGCGTACTGGTCGATACAATAGCCCGAAATCAGAATGATCCGGAACAGCTTAAACAAGCTCTTACGGACCTTCTGCACCCCATGCGTAAAGCGCTGGACGGACTTGCCTCCTGATTCAGCACAAGACGCTCTGACTGGCAAGCATCAAAGGACAGGATGACATCATGAGTAACTGGCTGGACAAGATTATGCCGAGCATGATCCGCTCGGAATCCAAACAGCGCACCAGCGTGCCCGAAGGGCTGTGGAAGAAGTGTCCGAAGTGCGGGGCGTTTCTCTATAAGCCGGAGCTGGACAAAAACCTCGATGTTTGTCCGAAGTGCAACCATCATATGCGCGTTACCGCGCGACGTCGCCTGGATATCTTTCTAGACGAGGACGGTCGGGAAGAGATTGCCTCTGATCTGGAACCTTGGGATCGCCTGAAGTTCAAAGACACAAAACGTTATAAGGAACGTCTCGCTCAGGCTCAGAAATCTACCGGTGAGAAAGACGCTCTGGTCGTCATCCGGGGCGCCACCCTGGGTTTGCCGCTGGTCGCTTGCGCGTTCGAATTCAACTTCATGGGTGGTTCCATGGGCCAGGTTGTCGGAGAGAAGTTCGTTCGTGCCGCTAATATTGCATTGGAAGAGCGTATCCCGCTGGTCTGTTTTTCTGCCAGCGGCGGTGCCCGGATGCAGGAAGCAATCTTGTCATTGATGCAAATGTCCAAAACCGCTGCGGTTCTGGAGCGGATGAAACAGGGAGGTATCCCATACATTTCGGTACTCACAGACCCGGTCTTCGGCGGCGTTTCTGCCAGCCTGGCTATGCTTGGTGATCTGAATATTGCCGAGCCCAATGCGCTCATCGGTTTCGCTGGCCCCCGGGTTATCGAGCAGACGGTTCGGGAAAAACTACCGGAGGGCTTTCAGCGCAGTGAATTTCTTCTGGAACACGGTGCCATCGATATGATTCTGCACCGTCACAAAATGCGTGAACGAATAGCGGCAGTGCTGGCAAAGTTCACCGGCCAGGAACGTCCGGCCGAAGAAGCACCCATTGAGTTTGAAGTGTCGGAGAAACCGGACGTCGATGTCCCGGAAGCCTGACCTCAATGTACAACGGCCGGCCGCACCAGCCACTGGCGCCTCCCTGGACCAGTGGTTGCATTATCTGGAAGCTGTTCACCCTTCTGAAATTGATCTTGGCCTCGACCGCGTACTGGTGGTGTTACGGCGCCTCTTTCCCGGGCCGATCAGAGGGCGCGTTGTAACGGTTGGGGGTACCAACGGCAAAGGCAGTACAGTTGCTTGCCTGGAATCTATCTTGCGTGGGGTAGGGCGAACCACGGGCGCCTACACCTCACCCCACCTTAGTCGCTACAACGAGCGTATACGGATCAACGGTTCAGAGGTGGATGATGGCGAGATAATCTCGGCGTTTGAGACCATTAACGCGGCCCGTCGCAACGTATCCCTGACGTATTTTGAGTTCAGCACCCTGGCGGCGTTCCTGATCATGCAAGTGCAAGGTGTAGATGACTGGATTCTGGAAGTCGGCCTGGGGGGGCGTCTGGACGCGGTCAATGTCCTTGACGCCGAGCTTGCCATTATCACTTCGGTAGATATTGACCATACCGCCTGGCTCGGTACCGATCGCGAAACGATCGGGTTTGAGAAGGCTGGCATTCTGCGGTATGGAAAGCCCGCAATCTACGCCGAGGCGGACCCACCCCGTTCTGTGTTGCAACAAGCCGCCGCACAGAAAGTGCCATTACTGAGATACGGAATAGATTACTCAATTGCTATTGAGACAACTGGCCTCTTGATCAACCTGGCGGCGTCGGGGCGATGCATTCAGGTGCCTGCGAGCCCGTTGCCGGAGACGTCGATGGCCGCTGCGGTGCAGGCCAGCTGTTTGCTGCAGCCCGACATTACCGATCAAATTATCAGCGATAGTCTCCAGGCGGTGAGCATGCCGGGTCGGTTTGAACTCATTGGCACAGCGCCTTCAGTCTACGCGGATGTAGGGCATAACCCTCATGCCGCTCGTTGGCTGGCCCGCAGGCTAGAATCACTGAAAGTCGAAGGCACCGAGATATTTGCGGTTTACGGATGCCTCACTGACAAAGACACCCAAGGTGTTGTGTCAGCAATGACAGGCGTCGTGGATCACTGGATGCCGGGCGGGCTTTCAGTCCCCAGGGGGGTTGATGCAGCTGGGCTTGAAGAGCGGTTGGGCCAGGTGTTACCCGTTCTCGGGCCATACTGTGTCTCAAACACCGTGAGCGAGGCGCTTGATCTCGCATTGTGCGAGGCCGATGTGAACGACATCGTAATCGTGTTCGGTTC
>JBDNIR010000234.1:0-4944 GCA_041688195.1 Marinobacter sp. | reverse complement strand
ACCATATTGCTGATTAGGCTCAAGCTGGAAGCTTCTCGGCTTGATCTGGGTTTTCAGGTCCAGCACCACTCGCAGGTCGCTGCCATTTCGCGGTGCGCTCCGTATGCGACGGATCGGACTGTCGCCCAGATCCAGCCCGGAAAAGTCCACATGCTGGTTAACGTTTTTGATGTCAATGACAAGACGAGCCGGGTTCTCCAAGGCAAATATGCTGTGCTCAACCTCTGCCCCGGTGTCGAAAACCACACGGGTATGATCCGGCGCCGGCCAGATCCTCGCACTTTTTACCGTGGTGGCGGCCTGCGCTGCGCCTGCAACAGCGATCCAGAGCAGCAGAATTATAACCAGCTGCCTGCCATTTACACTTCTTGCCTGTTTTATCATCAACATCCTGCAACCTACCGTCTTTCAACCGTCAGTGGGTAATGTCATCAGCTGGCTCAACTTCCGAACCAACTTCGAACCCCGATCTGTCTGGGCCAGAATGGCCGCAGATCGCCCCTCATCCTGTGTTTCCAGCCGGATAACCAGATCGGCCTCCGGCAAAATACCCTGGCCGCGCTCGGCCCATTCAATCAGGCACACGTTGTCGCCCTGAAAGTAATCCCGGATACCGACGTATTCGAGCTCTTCCGGATCCCCCAGGCGATACAGATCAAAATGATAGGCTATCGGACTGAGATGCTCATAGGGCTCAACCAGGGTATAGGTAGGGCTTTTAACCGACCCCTGATGCCCTAACCCCCTTATTAGCCCGCGACTCAGGGTTGTTTTCCCCATCCCCAGCGTGCCTTGTAAAAATACTGTAAATCCTTGTTTTTCAGATAAAATCGCATGAGCCAGATGTTGGCCGAGCTGTTCCGTCCCGGCTTCATTGGCTAGAAACCAGGTTTGCCCATGCGCTGGAGCTGTCACATGGAGACCCCGCCAACTGTGGCTTCAACGACGACACCCTCGGCTTCGCCAAGAATAGTCGGCAAAGTGTCGATAATGTCGGTAGGCAACAGCCCCATATACCCCTTGCTCATGGCAGCGCGATCTGCTGCGGCCAAATGCAGGGCGGCAGCGAGTCGCGCCGAAACCGACAGGTCCAGACGCTGAGCCAGTAATCCGCCCAGAATGCCCGACAATACATCGCCCATTCCCCCGGTCGCCAGCCCGGGATTACCACCACCGAGTACACCGGGAAGATCATCGCCGGAGTCAACAATGGTGCCGGCGCCTTTAAGCAGCACAGTGCCGCCAAACTGGCGCTGAATATGCCGCGCTGCAGCAACCCTGTCTGCCTCCACCTCGGAAACCGTCAAGCCCAGTAACCTTGCGGCTTCACCGGGATGGGGTGTCAGCACGTGGTTATCGGCTTTTATCGCGACCCGGTACGACATCAGGTTCAACGCGTCGGCGTCCAGAACCAGCGGTTTCCCCGAAGCTAAAACCAACTGCAACATCTGTTGACCCCAGGCGACCTTACCGAGCCCCGGGCCGCACACAATGACATCGGCGGACTCAACCAGGGGTGACAACTCAGAACCATGGGTGACACCGTGCACCATCAGCGAGGGGCACCGCGCCAATGCCGGACTGACGTGCTCCGGGCGCGTTGCAAGTGTCACCGTGCCAGCACCCGTGCGTGCAGCTGCCTCGGCTGCCAGCAAACCGGCGCCGCCATAACCCCGGTCACCCGCAACAATCAACAGCCGGCCAAACCGGCCCTTGTGCGCCGTGACCGGACGTCTCGGGAGAGTTGACCGTAAGCCAGCCCAATCAAACTTCAGAGCAAGTGCCGGTTGCCCGTGGCCTTCGCCAATCAGCGCCTCAACCAGCGGTTCAAACTCAACCACTCCACAAAATTCGGGCCCCTGTGCCGTATACAGCCCCGCCTTCAGTGCGACAAACGTTACCGTCACATCAGCTTTGATAACGGCCCCGGGGGCGGCACCAGAACTGGCGTCCAGCCCAGACGGGACATCGATGGCCAACACCGGGCACCCAGACCGGTTACACGCATCAATAACCTGGCTGAAGGTCTCTCGGGGTTGCCCGGTAATGCCGGTGCCGAGCATGGCATCCACAATGACCGGACAATTATTGAATAGCTCTGCCCTTGCCTGGTCTGAATAGCTCTCCCAACGGTTGACTTCAACGCCATCGGCCAGAGCTTTCTGATGCGCACTGTCAGCGTCGCCTTTTAATTTCTGGGGGGCTGACATCGCCACACACTGCACATCCAAACCGTGACGTTTCGCATTGGCAGCCACCAGATAACCATCGCCGCTGTTGTTGCCACCGCCGCAGAACACCAGTAGCTGCTGTGCGTCCGGCCACCGTTTCACCAGATGACGGAAGGCTGCGCTAGCCGCCCGCTGCATCAGCTCAAAACCGGAAATTCCACCTTTATCAATTATATAGCCGTCAATCGCCTGCACAGCATCTGCAGAGTAAAGGGTTTCTGTTAAGCTGGTGGCATTGGGCAATGACATAGAAAACTCGGCCCCGGTACAGAATTCAGTTTAAGTGTTATGGCCAGATATCTGTAAAGCATAGCAAAACAGTGAAAAAGGTCATAACTTAATCAATGTTAATTTCACGTATGCCTTTTAGATGAGCGATACCCTGGGAAAACTTACCGACAATATAAGAAGCTGGGCGGCAGAGCTGGGCTTTAATGAGCTTGGCGTTACCCTGCCGGATACCGGCGTCCATGCTGAGCGTCTGCAACAATGGCTGGACGCGGGTCGGCACGGCGAGATGTCGTATATGGAAGACCACGGCGATAAGCGCTACACCCCGACGTCCCTGGTGCCGGGAACCCTGCGGGTGATTTCGGTACGGATGGATTATTTACCCGGTCCGGACAGTCCGAAAGAAGCTTTGAGAGATCGCGAGAAAGCCTATATTTCCCGCTACACACTGGGCCGGGACTATCACAAGCTGATCCGTAAACGTCTTGCCACGCTGGCGAAGCGTATTGATGAAGCAGTCTCGGGTTTTGACTACCGGGCTTTTGTGGACAGCGCCCCGGTGATGGAGCGTGCACTGGCACAGCGCGCGGGCCTGGGGTGGATTGGCAAAAATACCATGCTGCTGAATCGCAAGGCCGGCTCGTTCTTTTTCCTGGGGGAAATCTTCACCAGCGCGCCGCTGCCGGTAGACCAGCCATATGAGGCTGAACACTGCGGGAGCTGTTCGGCGTGCCTTGATCTGTGCCCCACCAACGCGTTCCCCTCGCCCCACGTACTGGATGCACGACGCTGCATCAGCTATCTCACCGTTGAGCTGAAAGGCAGTATCCCGGAAGAATTGCGCGCCCTGATGGGCAACCGCGTATTCGGCTGTGACGATTGCCAGCTTGTGTGCCCCTGGAACCGCTTTAGTAAGCCGACGAAAGAAGATGATTTCCAGCCTCGTCACCAGCTCGACAACTCAGAGTTGGCCACCCTGTTCCTCTGGAGCGAAGAGGAGTTCCTTAAGCGTACTGAGGGCTCCGCCATACGCCGCACCGGCTATCAGGGCTGGCTGCGGAACCTGGCGGTAGGTCTGGGTAATGCACCCTCGACCATTCCCGTCATTGAGGCTTTGAAGGCCCGCGCCGACCATCCCTCGGCTCTGGTAAGGGAACACGTGCAGTGGGCGCTGCAGCGACATGGTTTGTGAGGGCGCCACCCTGCTCCTCGCCTCCGCTGGCCTTCAAACTGTAGGAGCGACTTCAGTCGCGAATTTTGGCGTTATCCGGTCGCTTTATCGCGGTTAAAACCGCTCCTACCGTACTGAGTGACCCTCGAATCTAATTGTAGGAGCGACTTCAGTCGCGATTCTTTTAATAAGGTCGGGCTTTTCGCGACTGAAGTCGCTCCTACAGGGTGAATGACGCCGAACGTGGAGTGCGGCTTCGGCTGCCCTTTAAAGCCTGAAGAAATGCTCCCGATAATGACGAAGTTCATTAATGGAGTCCCGGATGTCGTCCAGGGCCAAATGGGTGCCCTTTTTCTGAACTCCTTTCAAAATATCCGGACGCCAACGACGGGCCAATTCTTTGATGGTACTTACATCGAGATTCCGATAGTGGAAAAACTCTTCCAGTTCCGGCATGTATTTCACCAGGAAACGGCGGTCCTGACCGATACTGTTACCACATAAAGGCGACTGGCCCGGCTCCAGATGCTGTTTCAGGAACGCCAGCGTTTGTTGCTCTGCTTCCGTTTCGGAAACGGTGCTCTCCCTGACTCGCTGGGTCAGACCGGTCTGGCCGTGGGTTTTGGTGCACCACTCGTCCATCTCGCCGAGCAGGCTGTCCGGTTGATGCACAGCAATCACCGGACCCTCGGCAATAAGGTTAAGGTCCGAGTCCGTTATCAGGGTAGCCATTTCGATGATCCGTTCCTGTTCCGGATCCAGGCCGGTCATTTCCAGGTCAATCCAGACCAGTCGGTCGGTAACTGCCATATCTGTCTCCATCTTTAAGCGATCAGTAACCCCGAAGACTGCCCGTCGACTTTCAGCGACATTGGATTCAGGGGCTCCTGTCATTTGAATCGCGTATGATGTTACACCAGACTGTCGCCCACAATGGATGATTTAACACAATGACGACTTGCCATGAGTAAACGCCGCCTCAACAAGCAACAGCAATGGCGAATCCAGAAGATCCAGGCTGAACGGTCGGTACGAGCGGAGCGCAAAGAGCGTCAGATAGATCAGCAACTGGATGCCAGCGAGCTGGGCGATGAGCAGGCTGGCCTGCTGATCGCCCACTATGGCCAGCAACTGGACGTAGAGGCGCTGGAGGGCGAGCGCAAAGGCAGGGTCGTACGCTGCCACATGCGCACCAACATCGACTCCCTGGTAACCGGGGACCGGGTAATATGGCGCCCCGGGTCGGAGGAGACCGGCGTCATCGTCGCCCGCTCCGAACGCCACTCATTACTTCAGCGGCCTGACAACTTT
>JBDNIR010000233.1:0-3916 GCA_041688195.1 Marinobacter sp. | reverse complement strand
GGGCCCGACGCAACTTGATAATGATGCGCGTCGGAAGTCCGGTCAGAATGAGCGAAACATCATCCTGGAGCAGGTCTTCGATCAGGACCTGAAGCGCCACTATGGCAGTACCATCCATTGTTGGCACATCCTGCATATCAAGAATAATAATTCTGATCTTGGGGTCAACCAACCGCAACGACGTAAGCGCTTTCTCGGCAGCGCCAAAGAACATTGGCCCATTAATATCATAAACGGCTACCTCGTGAGGGAGTCCATTCACCGTGGGATGAGCTGAGGTATCCACCAGGTCGGTTTTGGTAAGTGAAGCCATGCGCCGAATAAACAGTGCAGCGCCAAGGCCTATGCCAACGGCAACAGCCAATACCATGTCGAAGAGAACGGTAAGGCCGAAGCACACCAGAAGAACAGTAACGTCACCAGCGGGTGCCGACCGCAGAGTGTGCAGAAAATGGCGGGCTTCACTCATGTTCCAGGCCACGACGAAAAGCAGGCCCGATCAAGGAGCGTATAAGCTCAAAGTTTAACTCCAGGGGTTCTCCATTGGCACCGGGCAACGCCCAAGGCAGCATAAACGTTGGTGGAATAGGCGGAATTCCGCTGCCAACGTTTCCCTGAATTTCCCAGGTAAACCGGGAAGCAATAGTTTCCACCGCCGTGCCTTCGCCGCCCACCAAGCTATTGATCAGGTAAGCCCCCACAGCTCCGGCAACCAGGCCCATCAGGGGTGCCGGAATAGGTAGCTTCAGACGAGGCCAGAGTATAAGCACTGCCAGCGAAAAGAGGCCGATTCCTAGTTCAAACGGGTTGATGGAAGGTAGTGAGGTAACTATTCTGCCCAGATTTTCCACAAAGTGTTGGCCAAGTTGACCCACCTCCAACCCCAGAAAATCAGGGACCTGAAGCACCGCAATGACCACCGCAATACCGGCAGTGAACCCCAGCACAACCGAGTATGGCACGAACTGAATGAGCTGCCCCATTCGCGTGATACCCAATACCACCAAAATTAATCCGGCCATCATAGAAGCGATCAGTAAACCGCCGAGACCATATTGCTGCACAATGGGAAACAGTATCACCACAAAAGCGGCTGTGGGCCCTGAGACGTTAAAACGGGAACCACCGGTCAGCGCAATGATCGCGCCTGCGACAATAGCAGTATAAAGCCCGTGTTGTGGTGGAACGCCGGTGGCAATCGCCAGGGCCATGGAAAGCGGCACAGCAACGGTGCCAATGGTTAGGCCTGCCATCACATCCTTGCGAAGATCGGCCAGTCCATAACCTTCTTTAAAAGCGGACCGTAAACCTGTCGCAATACCTGGAAAATTTCTAAAAAAATCGGGTATTGCCATCGTTAACTCCCTATTGTGCCGTATCTACTGGTTCTCCCGATCTTCAACGTTTGAAGCTCCGGAGCCATACTGGCCTTGAACCAATTACTGATCATCGCGTGGGCCAGCTTTCAGAATATGCTCTGGCACGGTGTACCGACGAATATTTTTATTAAACAAATCTGTCAGAGTTCGTGCGGCTGAGTCATAGTCTGAAGGGGTTTGTCGGGTCAGATCATCTTCGACGATGAAGCGATCGGCCGGAATATGCGCAGGCTCCAGGTCCGTCAACTGAGTAGAAAGCAGATTCATCCAGTCAGTCTCAATTTGATAATTAAATTATAACTATATTATAATAGCATGATAACTATTCAGTCATCCAATGCACCTCACAGATTATTCGGTAACATTCATTGCAGTACTACACCCAGCTGCCTGGTTCGCCCTTAGGCACAGGATCTAAAAATGAAGAAAGACGAAGTAGCGGAATCGCAACGGAAGGGCAAGATTGCAGAAGTGCACATTGTCCAAGTCCCTTCCGCTCAAAAAAAGGAATGGATTTTGCTTTTTGAAGAGCGCCAGGGGCATAGCCACTTTCTGGTGACAGATGACGAGAAAGTATGCAGCTATTCGTCTGTTGACTCTGCGCTTGAAACGCTCAGTGCCCTGGGATTCAAGCGTGCAGAGATCATGTTTTAACCCACATGATTTGTGTCAGCAGATGTCTATAGCAACGCTTTAAAAAAGGAAGAAGTGAAATGCCGGATACCCTTTTTGATGGTTACTCTTTAGGTAACAAAATTGCGGAGATCCGTGACGGGATTGGTCCTGTTGAGGTATTTGATAATAACTACGAGCGCTATCTCACCTTCGGCTCCATCTATGAGCAAAGCTGTCAAAGAAAAGGTAACCCCGGCTTTCTCATGCATGAGCACACCCGAGCAATGCTGCTGCCGCTGATATTTGGTTCGCCCCGCCGCGCTACCGTCCTTGGGCTAGGAGGAGGTAGCTTGGTGAACTGTCTTTTTTATCGCTTTCTGAACATGGAACTGAGTGCAGTTGAACTCCGTCAAACCGTTATCGACGTTGCACATGACTTCTTCCAGGTGCCTACAGATCCAAGGCTATCAATTTTCTGTGAGGATGCGGGGCACTATCTCGCGCGCTGTGAGAAACGCTCAACCGACCTGCTTTTTTGCGATATATTCAATGCCCACGGTATGGACCCACAACAGTGCAGAGCAGACTTCCTGAACCGCTGTCATGATGTTCTGGACGAGGGAGGCTGGGCCGTTTTCAACTTTTTCAATCACCAGAGTGAAACCGAGAATGCTCTGCGTATGCTTGATAAAAAATTCGAGGCTGTGTTCACATGTCGCTCGTTCACCGACAATCTGATTGTGCTTGCCGCGAAGGTACGTCCGGGGCAAGTTCGTGCAGAGCTCAGATCACGGGCATTCTCCCTTGAGAAGCACCTGGGATTTCCCATACTGAACCATTTTCTGCGATTAACGCCATTTCGCGGCGGTTACCACAATGGGAGTGGTGAAAGCAGCCCTTTTTATTAAAATCGGCACTCTGTATTGTCGTTGTTGGACTATCTACTTGTAGCGTTTGATGAACGGGGCTTGGGCCTGGTGGCATACTCAATACCATTGTGCTCCAGATAGTCACGAATCAGCTGTCGGACTACCTGGGAAGTCGTAATGTCCTGGGAGGCACAGAAGTCCTCAAGGGCCTTCTTTTTAATCGGGTCAATGAGAATCGTTAACCGGGCCGTTTTCGTTTCCATAAGAAATTACCTGAGCACGTAGTATAGGGTATTAACCTGACTATAATTCAACACGCCACTGCCTTTCCAGATTTCCGCTGATCTCTTTAACGCAGTGACGACTTTTAAGCGCTTGATTCTAACTGGCATAGCGAATAACCAGGGCAACCACTCCAATCAGCGTGAGTACAAACAATGCCAACACCAACACCCCGACGACGATGTAGGGTGCCACACCGTTTTGCTGACCGTCGTGTTCCAGATTTTTCTGGCTTTGCACACCCAAAGCAGCCGCCAGAACACTTTTCACGACCTGCAGGAAAGAGGATCTCTTCGATGGATGCTTTTCCTTAATACGTTGTTGCACGGTGGGGCTCCCTATAACGGATAGTGTGAAGGATAGGGCAAGCGTGCGACGCCCGATTCGATGGCGGCTTTGGCAACGGCGTCTGAGACATCTGTTAGCAACCGATAGTCCATCGCTTTGGGAATAATGTAGTGGGGCCCGAAAGATAGTTCTCTCAGTTGATGGGCGGCCAGGACATCTTGCGGTATTTCCTTTTTCGTCAGATCGCGAATTGCATGAACAGCTGCAACCTTCATGGCTTCGTTAATTCGTTTAGCGCGTACATCCAGCGCACCCCTGAAAATGAACGGAAAACCAAGTACATTGTTAACCTGATTGGGATAGTCTGATCGACCTGTAGCCATAATCAGGTCGTCCCGAACCGACATTGCCAGTTCGGGTGAAATCTCAGGGTCAGGGTTCGAACACGCAAAAATTATCGGCCGGGGTGCCATTCGTTTGAGC
>JBDNIR010000004.1:0-3394 GCA_041688195.1 Marinobacter sp. | reverse complement strand
TAATCATCCTGTTCATCCAGAAACGCCCGCGGGGACTCTTCCCGCAAAAGGGCCGTGCGGCGGAGAGTTAATAAAATGTGGCTGACACGACCTTTTGATGAGCGTTCCACCCAGCTGTTCCTGGGTATTCTGTTTGCCGCGCTGTTGCTGGTAACCGTGCTGCACGTGGCGCTGCCCGAGGGCCACGCTCTGCATGTGACCAGCTACACCGTCACGCTGTTTGGTAAATACCTGTGCTACGCCTTGCTGGCGGTGGCGGTGGACCTGGTGTGGGGCTATCTTGGTATTCTCAGCCTGGGCCACGGCGCCTTCTTTGCGCTCGGCGGCTACGCCATGGGCATGTACCTGATGCGCCAGATCGGCGACCGGGGCACCTACGGTGATGCCGTCCTGCCGGACTTCATGGTGTTCCTGAACTGGCAGGAACTGCCCTGGTACTGGCTCGGCTTCGACATGGCCTGGTTTGCTTTCATCATGGTACTGCTGGCGCCCGGGCTGCTGGCGCTGGTGTTCGGTTTTCTGGCCTTCCGCTCCCGGGTAACCGGGGTGTACCTGTCGATCATCACCCAGGCGCTGACGTTTGCGCTGATGCTGGCGTTCTTCCGCAACGAGATGGGTTTTGGCGGCAACAACGGCCTGACCGACTTCAAGGACATCCTCGGCTTTAACCTGCGCACCGATGCCACCCGGCTGGGGCTGTTCCTCGCCACCGGCGTCGCGCTGGCGATTGGCTACGTGGTGTGCCGCGCCATTGTTGCCAGCAAGCTTGGGCGGGTGAGCGTAGCCTGCCGGGATGCCGAAGCCCGTACCCGCTTTCTGGGTTACCGGGTGGAGCGGGTGCAGCTGTTCGTATTCGTGGTGTCCGCCATGCTGGCGGGGGTGGCCGGGGCGCTGTATGTGCCGCAAGTGGGCATCATCAACCCCAGCGAATTCTCGCCCATCTTCTCCATTGAAATCGTGGTGTGGGTGGCCCTTGGCGGCCGTGCAACCCTCTACGGCGCGGTCATCGGCGCCATCCTGGTGAACTACGCCAAAACCGTGTTCACCGGCGTTATGCCCGACGCCTGGCTGTTTGCCCTCGGTGCGCTGTTCGTACTGGTCACGGTGTTCCTGCCGCAGGGCATAGCGGGCCTGCTCAAATCCCGCCGTAAGGCACAGGAGGCCACCGCATGAGCATCATCAGCGAACTGAGCAACCGCGAGCGGGTATTCGACTTCTTCACCCCGTCTGACTCGCCGGTGGATGTGCGCCACGGCCCCATCCTGTACCTGGAAGATGTCAACGTCAGCTTCGATGGCTTTCGCGCTATCAATAACCTGAACCTGACCATCGACGATGGCGAGTTACGCTGCATCATCGGCCCCAACGGCGCAGGCAAAACCACCATGATGGACATCATCACCGGTAAAACCCGGCCGGATACCGGCTCCGTGTGGTTCGGCAGCCGCCATAACCTGCTGACCATGAACGAGCCCGATATCGCCAGCCTGGGCATCGGCCGCAAATTCCAGAAACCCACCGTGTTCGAAGCCCTCACCATCTTCGAAAACCTGGAACTGGCCATGGCCACCAACAAAGGCGTTATCCCCTCACTGACCGCCCGTATGACCGGCGAGATCCGGGACCGCATCGACGAAGTGCTCACCATGATCGGCCTGACCGAACTGCGTGAACAACTGGCGGGCATACTCTCCCATGGCCAGAAACAATGGCTGGAAATCGGCATGCTGCTGATGCAGAAACCCCGCCTGCTGCTGGTGGACGAACCCGTAGCCGGTATGACCGAACAGGAAATGGAACGCACCGCCGAACTGCTCACCAGCCTGGCGGGCAAACAGTCCGTGGTGGTGGTAGAGCACGACATGGGCTTTGTGCGCTCCATCGCCCGCAAAGTCACCGTACTGCACCAGGGCAGCGTGCTGGCAGAAGGCACCATGGACCAGGTCTCCAACGACCCGGAAGTGATCAAGGTTTATCTGGGGGAGGAAGCCTGATGTCAGCTGAAAACCTGATGCTCAAAATCGACAAACTCAACCAATACTACGGCCAGAGCCACACCCTGTGGGACCTGGAGCTGGACGTACCCCAGGGCCAGTGCACCTGTGTAATGGGCCGCAACGGCGTCGGCAAAACCACGCTGGTGAAATGCATCATGGGCGAAGAAGACGTCAAAAACGGCAGCCTGTTATTCGCCGGTGACGTCGAACTCACCAAACGCAAAGTGGAAGACCGCGCCCGCCTCAGCATCGGCTACGTACCCCAGGGCAGGCAAATCTTCCCGCTGCTGACCGTAGAAGAAAACCTCCGCACCGGCCTCGCCGTGCGCCAGGACGGCAGCAAGAAAATCCCCGAACGGGTCTACGAACTCTTCCCCGTACTCAAGGAAATGAAAAGCCGCCGTGGCGGGGATCTCTCCGGCGGCCAGCAACAACAACTCGCCCTCGGCCGCGCCCTTGTCATCGAACCCCGAATGCTGATCCTGGATGAGCCGGGGGAGGGCATCCAACCCAACATCGTCGCCCAGATTGGCGAAGTCATCCGCAAACTCATCGACGAAGACGGCCTGACCGTGCTGTTGGTGGAGCAGAAGCTGCCGTTTGCGCGCAAGTATGCGGACCGGTTTGTGATTATGGATCGCGGGAAGCGGGTGGCTGAGGGGGAGATTGGGGAGTTGAGTGATGCGTTGATTAAGAAGCATTTGACGGTTTGATTGACTGTTTGTTCGTTCTCGCCTATGTCTCTGCCCACAGATCAACCAATAAAGCGCTGAGAACGAAGAAGACGGCCGCGTAGCCTCTCAACGTCCCCGCAAGCCATACTGGCGGTAAACGCCAGACCTTCCCCATAAGCCGAATTGGAATCGCGCGACTTCCGAATGATTGCAATAATCTGGAAGTCATGCCATTACGTGCGTTAACGCTATTAGTGAGCTAAGGTGTTGTTTTCAATATCGCTTAGTTGATCCTTCGTTCCGAATTAATACGTAATAATGAGCAGGTCTCGTTTTCGCGTTAACGAAGTGTTCGGTATAGGTGTATGAGACCAGCCCAACCCAACCTGACGGACAAAAGCCTGCATAAATCACGCTAGAATGGCAAAATAATGGGCAAACGATTGGCCGATGCATGCCGCGCCGAGCTTACTTACACAGAAGAGATAACTGGATGCCCCTGCAAGAAAGCGAAATCGAGCAAAATTTAATCAAAAATCTGGATGAACTCAAGTACACCTACCGTCCCGACATCCGCGACAAGGTGGCTCTTGAGCAAAACTTCCGCGACAAGTTTGAGGCGCTCAACCACGTCCGGCTTACTGACGCGGAATTCGCCCGCCTGCGCGACGAAATCATCAACGCCGATGTCTTCCAGGCCGCCAAAACCCTGCGCGAGTACGG
>JBDNIR010000232.1:0-3158 GCA_041688195.1 Marinobacter sp. | reverse complement strand
TTTGGTTTGGTAGCGGCCCACGTATTCCACCGCGAACTTCAGTACGTTTTCGTCCTTGATCGCGTCGGTAATCACATAGCTGTGCAGCTTTTCGTGGAACAGGTCTTTGGTGGTGTGTTTTCTGCCCGCCTTGCTTACCGCATTCTCGGCAAAAATCGGCGTGCCGGTAAACCCGAACATCTGATGGTTTTGGAAAAATTCGCAAATACGCTGGTGGGTATCGCCAAACTGGCTGCGGTGGCATTCGTCGAAGATGAATACAATGCGCTTGTCGCGCAGTGCCGCCATTTCTGCCAGATGCCGAGGCTTGCTGATTGCGGTATTGAGTTTTTGCAGCGTGGTCACGATCAACCGGGTATCCGCATCGGCGAACTGGCGCACCAGCGTGCGGGTATCGTCGGTGCTGTCGACACTGCCTTTGCTATAGGCGTTGAATTCGGTGATGGTCTGGTAGTCCAGGTCTTTGCGGTCTACGCAGAAAACCACTTTATGCACCTCGGCCAGTCCGGTAATAATCTGCGCGGCCTTGAACGAGGTTAGCGTCTTGCCCGAGCCGGTGGTGTGCCAGATATAACCGTTTCGGTTTTCCTCGGGCGGGTTCTGCACCCGCTGCACTATCGCTTGCGTGGCGTA
The DNA here is from genome assembly GCA_041688195.1 of Marinobacter sp. GTDB lineage: Bacteria > Pseudomonadota > Gammaproteobacteria > Pseudomonadales > Oleiphilaceae > Marinobacter. The sequence goes on along the minus strand of JBDNIR010000232.1, from coordinate 2,525 downwards.
GAACTGATAAGGCCGCAGCACCATCAAAACTTTTTCGGTTTCATTCAGCACAATGTATTTGCCGAGCATCGCGCCCAGGTGCTCGGGTTGCAGAAACGCGTCGGCAAACGCCGGTAATTCGCGAATCGTCTTGTTGTCCTCGCCCGCCCAGTAAAACGTCTGTTTATAAGACTGCTTGCGGGCGTTGGCGTAATACTTGGTATGCACACCGTTGCTGATGATGAACAACTGCACATACTGGAAAAACGCCCGCCCCGCCCAGTAGCTGTGCTTCTGGTAGCGCTGAATCTGGTTGAAGGCCTCTTTCAACTCCAGCCCGCGCCGCTTCAGCTCGATCTGCACCAGGGGCAGGCCGTTTACCAGCAGCGTTACGTCGTAGCGGTTTTTGTAACCGCCCGCGTTGTTTACCTGCTGCGTGACCTGCCAGCGATTATTCAGCGGGTTGTCGCGATCCAGAAACTGCAACCAGACGGTGCGGCCATCTTCCTTGTCCAGCTTCATGCGGTCGCGCAGCGTATGTGCCTTGGCGAATACGCCGCTGGCGCGGGTTAGATGATTCACCACCTGGTTAAACTCACCCGCGGTGAGACCGAGGTTATTAAATTATTCGAGCTGGGTTTTCAGGTTCGTCAGCAGGCTGGTTTCGTCGGTTACGTGGGCGCGTTTATAATCCAGGCCGATGAGCTGGGCGACAAGGTCGTCTTCCAGGCGCTGTTCACTTTGCGTGAAAACGCCAGTGGATACGCGATATTCACCGCTTACGTCCCGAATTTCGTTTTCGTCAGCCACAAATACTCAACGCTTATGTACAAGGACCAGCGATCAATAGCATTGGAGTAACATACGGCAACTCGTCAACCCATCCGAGTTTTTGCTGCATCAAGCGACAGCTCCCGCCCGGCTTCAAGATCGTTCAGTCCGGCAACCACCGCCCATATAAAAGCACGATCTTCCTCCGCAGCCTCGAAATCGTCCAGCGATTGCATCACCGCCGCGCCCCGTCTTCGGCTAGTGAGCAAGGCAGGTCGACGGTCTGGTACAACCTGCTTAACCCCCCGGCGCGGATTCACTTTAAGCTTGGTAAGCGGATTCACGTCCTCGGAAAATTCAATCTTCATGTTCGCTCCACTAGGGCTGCAGGATAAAAGCTGAACCCATAATATACCCTCAGTAGTGATACCTAAGCTGTGCAATAAACAAAGCATCGCCCTCTACCTTGTAAACCATCCGATCGGCATCATTGATTCGTCTTGACCAATAACCCGCCATGGCATGCTTCAGAGGCTCCGGCTTGCCTATGCCGTCGAAGGGGCTTCGGGCCGTATCTTTGATCAGCGTATTTATCCGTTTTACTGTTTTCTTATCTGTTCTTTGCCAGTATAAATAATCTTCCCAGGCAGTCCCGGCAAAAACCAGTTTCACTCTGCCAGGGCCTGTTCAGTACCGCCGCCACCTTCAATTTCGGCAATTGCACCCAGCAACCTGCGCATGTTTTTGGGGCTACGTAACAGGTATGCGGTTTCCTCCAGGGCCTGGTAGTCATCCATGGACATCATCACCACCGCGCCTTCTCCCTTGCGTGTAATGGCAACGGGGGCATGGTCCGTGCACACTCGCTCCATGGTCTTCGCCAAATTACTTCGGGCTGATGTGTAACTGATGCTATTCATATCTAAATCATGTACATGTACAAATTTACGTACCATTATAAGCGATTAGAGCGCGCGGCAGCAATAAACAGTTACTCCGCCACGTTTTGTTCCTGCCGCACAACCGCACACTTGAAAGCACCCTGAGCAGGAAGTGAATACTCCACCGGCCCTTAAATTATTTTAGGGCCGGTGGCTTCGGGGTAGAACCCGTTGTGGCTCTTGTGTATGTATTCGCTCATCCATAAAGCTTACGCCGCAAGCGGCGGGAAATTCGACCCGCAGGGAGTAAACACTGAAAGCTTCATCCACCAACCTCAACCTTCAACTACGATCGGGACAACGCCCGAAATCGCATCTCGGATAAGAAGAAGAAGAGCATCGTGAACAATCGGTTTCGTAGCAAAAGCGGCAAAGAGTCCTGAATTCAAAACCTCCCTAACGACCTCATCATCGTCATAGAAATAGCCGGAGACAAGAATCAACGGCGATTGACAGGGTGTTTCACTCCGGATTCGTCTTGCCAGATCGATCCCGTCAATGTCGGGGAGTTTGGCATCCACCAAGACGATGCAAAACTCCGAGGCGTTCAGACTCTTTAGCGCCTCAACACCGGATGCTGCGCTCGCGACCGGGAATCCATTGCTTTTCAAGAGGTGCTGTAGGGACCAACGCACACCGGGTTCGTCATCGATGATCAAAATAGTGTCACGCTGCGCTGGGGCCTGTCGCAATGGAGCCGGGTCTCTACTCATCATTGAGCCCGCGCTACCTTGTCGACAGACGAATCGTGAAGGTACTTCCCTTCCCAGTCACGCTATCCACATCGATGCTGCCCTCGTGCTGGCTAATGATGGTGTGACAGATGGACAGTCC